>DATCTB010000332.1:0-2049 GCA_036568185.1 Bacteroidales bacterium
TACGAAAGTAATTTTATTAATCGAAAATGGGCAAAGGAGCAACGGTTAATTTCCCGTTTCCGGACTGAAAATATTCGTTTGCCTTTTAAAAACGATTAGTTCCGGGTTTTTATCCACAACTTCATATTCGCCATGTTTCTCTCCAATTTGGCTATTTTCAATTCTTAATAAATATGCGCTGTAAGTGGAAACCATTATCAAATCAATATCGTAAGCAGCAGCTTTCTGAAAAAATCCCTCACCCCTGAAACTCATGTCGGTTTTCGCCATTTCTGTATAAAACAGCCCGCCATGAATGCGTTGAAAGTTTTCTATTTCATTAAAAATAAACGTTATCGGTGCAATGATATTCATTTCAGAAACATGTTCGCCGGCATATTTCAAAGCCAACTCCCTGTTATCCTGAGGTGAGAATTTTTGTAAAGCCAGTTTTACATTGTAGTAGGCCGAAACGCCTATAAACACCATAAAAAGAAAGATGAAGATTCTTTGAAAAAGGAATGGTTTTATATTTTTTAAAAAAGGAAAAGTAACTACCTGCTTGTCTTTTATTGCTTTTATTGTCAAAGTTATCATGATAAGTATAAGCGGGAAAAAGGGAAGCATATAAAACCTCGACTTGTGCATGGTGAGTAAGCCAGTGAACAAGGCTGCCAGCAAGGCGAAGCGAACCAGGTTTGTTTGATTTTTATACAAAAAACTAAACCCTGTAATAATTGTAACAAACATGAAAACGCTGAAAACAATAATTTCGAGGTTGTGAAAATAGCGCATGTGCTCTTTGAGCAAATTAACAATTGGCTTTAAATAATAGGGTGTATCTTTCAAACTGTCGATAGATGGCGAAGAAAAGAATTGATAAATCCATAAATCAACCGAATCCAAGCCAGTAAAATCATAGAAATATAAAGCAGAAGTGAGTAAGGCACCAATTCCAAAAATAAAAAGTCCAGCAAATTTTTTATTCCACAACAGTAAAATTCCAGCAGATGCAATAAATACCAAACTATTCAAATGAGCAAAAACAGCAAGCCCGAAAAGCAAGCCGGAAATAAAAACCCACCACCATTTGTGCTTTTCATTATCCAGATATTTTTCCAAAAGGATAAAACCGGCAAAACCAATGCACATAACCATCATCTCGGGACGGAAAATGAAAGAGAACTTAAATGCAAAAGTGAAACTGAACAAAATTATCATCGAAAAAAGAAAATCTTCAAGGTTGAACATCTTCTTCCAATGGCAGGTATATGCATACAAAAGCCCGATAAAAAGTAAAAAATAAACCAAACTTACCGCTTTTAGCGAGTACAATGAAAAGCCGAAAAGCCAGATAAATGCAGCACCATGCAGCGTTACAAGTTTGTGGTGGACAATAAACCTTGTTTCTTGCCCATTCATTCCACGAAACAATTCTGAGCGAACATAGCCCAACTTCTCAAGCCAATAAGCATATTCACCCAGCCAGGCATCGTCGGGGTCGGGTGAGCGGTGCCAAAGCCCGAAAACATATAACGCCAAAACAGCACCCAGCAAGGGTAGCAAGTATTTTTTGCTATAAAACTTTTCGAATAGTTGCATTATAGGTTTTTTCTGAAATGCAGCTTTTTATTTAATTTGGAAATTATCCCAATCGAGCCCCACATTAAATTGTTCACGGAAAGTTTTCAAATCCCTGGCAGAGAGTTTTACACTTAAAGCCCGTTCTTTTCCTTCTTCGCCGTTCGCCAAAACTTTTCCTTTTGGATCAATTATGACAGAGTTTCCTGAATATAAAATTCCGTTAATGTCATATCCAACACGGTTTATTCCGGCAACATAGGCCTGGTTTTCAATTGCCCTGGCAATAAGCAGCATATTCCATGGATAGTTGCGCACTTCGGGCCAGTTAGCTACAAAAAAAGCAAAATCGTACTCAAATTTTCCATCTTTGTCCAACCTGTTTTTGCACCAAACCGGAAAGCGTAAATCGTAACAAATCATCGGTTTTATTTTCCAGCCATTCAATTCAACAATCAGTTGCTTTTCACCGGGCTGGATATGCTCGTG
>DATCTB010000333.1:0-2786 GCA_036568185.1 Bacteroidales bacterium
GTTGCATAAGGATACATGGAAGCCAAAGCATAGGTATAAGTGTCAGTAATTGGTGGAAGGAAACTAATATCGAGTGCGTTGGCGGTAACATTTCTGTTCGATTTAAAACTGAAATTATCTATCCTTTTAAAGCTGGCATAAGCGCCAAAACCTTTTGTAGAATATGTCAAAGTAGCCAACAAAGCCTCCCCATTTTTATATATGTAATTATTGATTGCTGAAGGGTCGTTGATTTTGTAGGCATATTCACCTGAGAAGTTTACTTTTCCAACGCCCAGGTTCCACCTACCCGAAAAGGCGGCTGTGTTTTCGGGTAAAACATAAAGAGGGTCAGCGTCTATCTGGTAATTGCTGACAATATTTCCACCCAAAATCATTGTTACTTTTGAATCTCTCAGCGAAGTGAAAATGTCGGCCATGTTGATTTGCCCGTCAAAGCCACGGACTATGCCGCGACTGTTTTTGGTATAAGGTTCCCAGTAAAAGCGCTGCACACCATAAATTCCTTTCAGCAACAAACCTTTCACAGGCTCAAATGTTACCCTGATGCCATTGAGCGCATTGTCGTAGCCCAGCGACCACTCCTGGTAACTGCGGAGGGTAAATCCATTTCCAAATTGTTCGTAAAAACTGCCTACCGTAACGCTGAAACGTTCATCAGTGTAACTTGCCCAAAGGTTTGGAAAGCCCTGTCCTTCGAGCCTTGGGTCGTAACCAGCAATGGGAGTGAGGTAGGCTTCATAACGAAAACCGGCTGAAAATTTACCCAAAGTGTAAATAATATTTCCAAAGCCATTTAAGCCCATCACTTTTCCGTTAATGACAGAGTCTGTAATGCCGAGTGCTTCATCCGGTTGGTAAAGTTGTCCGTCAACTTCAAAGCTGCCATGAACTGTTGAGCGGTCGAAAATATTTCCGTCCTGGGAATAAATGAGCTGAACAGCGAAAAACAAGGCAATAATTAAATAAAGTTTTTTCATCCTTTGTGATTTGAATAGGAACTATTTTTTTTCTGAAATATCTTCGCCTTTGGCAACTTTCTTTACTTTTTCGTACAATTCGTATTCGCCACCATCGTAGTAAGAAGTGTGCTGGTAAACAATTTTCCCGTTTCCATCATATAAAAAAGTATGGGGAATCATGTTTACATTCATTGCCCTTTTGAAGTCACCATTGGGGTCAAGCAATACCTGGAATTCCCAGCCTTTGCCACTTACGAAAGGCATTACCTTGGCTGTTGAACGCGCATCATCAATTGAAATAGCATAAATTTCAACGCCTGTTTCTTCCTGCCAATCTTCGTAATTGTCAGAAAAAGCATCCAGTTCTTTCTGGCAAGGTTTGCACCACAAAGCCCAAAAGCTAACAATAAATGGTTTTCCATTATTCGAAATATTTTGGGTATTGAATGTCATTCCATCAAGGGTTTGCAGGTTTACTGAAGGCAATTTTCTGATTTCCTGCGTTTCAGCTTCTTGCGAGAAAACGACATTTGCCATTAAAAACAGCATTCCAACTAAAAAGTATTTTTTCATAATATTATTGTTTGATTTTTTATTTATAACTAAACGGTGTATTCCGGCATTGTCTTTTTATAATTATTTTTATTTCAATGTAAATGAATTGATAAACGAATCAACCGGCTCCTGTTTGATATGTTTTCCTCCGGCACCCACAATAAACATATTGTTTCCTACCAGGTAAATTCTTGATTTAACAAAACCTTCCCCATCAAAAATTTTGCAAGTGGACTCCATTCCTTTAAAGCTTTTCTGTTCTACTTCAGAAAAATTGCAATCGCTGCCACCAAGCCTGACGTTTGAACGAATTATTTCACTTTCAAGTGCTGTATTATATGATGACGGATCATTCTTTAATTGGGTTTTAATTGAAGGGGGTAATTGGTAGTGGAGCACAAAATATATAAATGGCCCATTTTCGTCGGTATCTTGCTTGAACCATTGGGTAACCAGCACATTTCCGGCTGCTGTGTCAACAACTTCTGTTTTTTGAGTTTCAGCTTTAATTAAGGGGAAATTGACAGCAAACTGAGGTATGTATTGCTCAGTTGCTTCTGAAACATTTTCTTGTTTGGTTTCGGCTTTAACCTCAGTTTTGGTTTCAGTTTTTTGCTGTTCGTTCATGCAGGAAACCATCGTTAAAAGTAAAGTGAAAGCTGTTATTTTTCCAATAAAACTCATTGTAATCTTCAATTATTATCTAATATATATTTCCAATAAACGTGCTTTTTTAAGCGGTTCAATAATTAGGTTGTTTACCGATGCCGGAACTAAAACTACTTCTCCTTTTTTAATGTCAATTTCACCATTAGTATGTTTAATGGTACAAGAGCCTTCAATTCCCATATAAATTACAAACGAATCCAATTCGCTGGTATTTTTCAAAACTGTTTTGTCGAGTTCAACCAGGTTGGTTGTAAAATAGGGGCTGTCAATCAGGGCAGTTGTAGAATTGGGCTTTGATTCATACGGCGTTTTGTACTCGTTGTGAAAAGTAAAATCAATTGCATCAAGTGCTTCTTCAGTATGAAGTTCGCGCATTTTTCCGTCTGTTCCTGGTCGGTCCCAATCGTAAATACGGTAAGTGGTGTCAGAAGTTTGCTGGATTTCGGCAAGTAGCAAACCCGGGCCCAATGCGTGAATTCGTCCGGCAGGAATAAAAAAAACATCGCCTTTTTTTATGGTTTCAAAATTCAGGATTTCTTTCAGCTTTCCGTTTTCAAAATAATTCAAATAGGCCTCTTTATCCATTTTTTGGTTAAAACC
>DATCTB010000334.1:0-5119 GCA_036568185.1 Bacteroidales bacterium
GTATCATACTCGCATTCTCGATTTTGGTCAAAATAAAATTCACCAAGTTGAGTATTCCAGTAAATGAGTGAATCCTTTAAATAAATATATGCAGAAATCTTATTTTGTTCAAGTAATTTGTCAATCTCGTTCCAATTACTAAACTGGTCAGAAGTAATTTGTAATCTTAAAATCTGGGCTGTAGATTTTTGCAAATCAATCAAAGAAACCAAATTATTCTGAAATTTCTCTGCAACCGTAGCCTGGGAGGTGAAAGAAGATAAAGAAAACTTAAATAAATAGAAAAAAGTAAGCAGAATTAAAACTGTAAACAACAGCAAATTATTCCGAAAAAACGTTTTGAATGTGCGTTGTTGGTTCATGTATTTGACTAATTCAAAAAGAATGAAAGCCTATAAAAGTAATCATTTCTTTCTAGCAACAAATATCATGCTTGAATAGTTGTTTTTCTCTGCTTTCTGATTAGACCTGAAACCATTGACAAGTGCCTTGAAATAAGGGAATTTGTTTCCCCTGTATTTTTCGCTTAATAAACTCACATAATAAGCGTCTAATTTCATAGGTTTCATGACAGCCACCTGAAGGTAATGCTGTGAAAGAAACGTCTCCATTGATGATGGAGAAAAGTGATAAAGATGCCGTGGAACATCTAGTCCAGCCCACAAATCCATATATTTTTGAGCATCTGGTGAATTAATATTAGGAACTGCAATTATTAGAATACCGTTTTGTTTAAGTACTGAAACCAGTTTTTTCACCACTTCATTCAGATTATGAATATGCTCTAAAACATGCCAAAGAGTAATTACGTCAAAACTGTTTTTTTGTAACAATTCAATTTCTGAATTATCATATATCTTAATTTTATTAAGATCACTTGCAAATTCTCTGGCTTCAGCATTAGGCTCAACGCCCTGGATTTTCCAGCCCTTTTTTAAAAAATAATTTAGTAATTGGCCAGAGCCACAGCCATAATCCAATATAACCTTTCCGGTATTAAAAGAATTTACATATAAATATTTGCTTCTGATGTTGAAATTTCTAAGAGCATTATAAACTATCGATGTTAGATTTCGGGCGGAGGATTTATGGGACAAATAATCAGGAGAATTATAATATTTTGAAATTTCTTCTTCATCAGGAACAGGGTTTGTTAATATCAATCCGCAGGACGAGCATTTAAGTAATTCAAATTCCTCCTGAGTCAAAAAATAATCTTTAGTTTGCAAATAAGGGGTCAATTGCTTATTACCGCAGCTAACACATTGATTGATTTGTATATAAGGTTTAAGTTTCACGTGAAACAATTTAAATTAAGAAGAAATATAAACGATAAGAACATTAATATCAGAAGGTGAAATTCCACTTATTCGAGAAGCTTGTCCTATAGTTTTTGGCTTAATTTTACTGAGCTTTTCCCGTGCTTCAAACGAAAGTGATTCCAGTCCATGATAGTCAAAATCTTCCTTTAAAGGTATTTCATCAAACTTATTCATTTTCAATGCCAACTCATTTTCTTTCTCAATGTAGCCTTCGTATTTAATAAGAATTTCAGCCTCTTCCAGAATTTCATCATCCATGGCATTTTCAGAAATAAAATTCCGTAAACTTTCTTTAGTTTCAATGAGTTTATCAATTCCAACCTGAGGCCTCAATAAAAGATTAGAAAGTTTGGTTTTTTGTGAAAGCGTCGATGTTTCCAATTGCTCCAATATTTCATTCACTTCAATTGGCAAAATGCTTTCAGACTTAATAAATCTTAGCAAGTTTTGAACTTTCGCTTGTTTCTTTTTCATTATTTCAAAGCGCTCTTTTGTAGCTAATCCAAGCTCAAAAGACTTTGCTGTTAATCTAACATCTGCATTATCTTGCCTTAAAAGAATTCTATATTCAGCCCTAGAAGTAAACATCCTGTAAGGCTCATCGACACCTTTCGTTACTAAGTCATCAATCAAAACACCAATGTAAGATTCCTGCCGTTTCAGGACGAATTCCGACTTATCATGAATCTTAAGATGGGCATTAATTCCTGCCATTAATCCTTGAGCTGCCGCTTCTTCGTAACCAGTAGTTCCATTTATTTGACCGGCAAAATATAAGTTCTCAATGCTTTTCGTTTCTAAAGTTTGTCTCAATTGTGTCGGCTGAAAATAATCATATTCGATAGCATACCCAGGTCTGAAAATTTTCGCATTTTCAAATCCACTTATTTTCCGTAGCGCTTGTAATTGTATATGATCGGGCAAGGATGATGAAAATCCATTTACATAAAATTCAACAGTATCCCAGCCTTCGGGTTCAACAAAAAGCTGGTGCTGATTTTTATCAGAAAAACGCTCAATTTTATCTTCAATCGATGGGCAGTAGCGTGGGCCGGTTCCTTCAATTCTTCCAGAAAACATAGGCGATTCTTCAAAGCCAAGTTTTAAAATTTCATGAACATCAGGTGAAGTATAGGTAATCCAACAACTACGTTGTTTGTTTATTTTATGTTTTTTTAAAAATGAAAAATTGCCGGGGATTTCGTCACCTTTTTGTTCCTCCATTTTTGAAAAATCAATTGTTCTACCATCAACTCTTACAGGTGTACCGGTCTTCATCCTGCTTGATTGAAATCCAAGAGCCACAAGTTGCTCGGTAAGTCCAGTTGATGCTTTATCACCCATTCTTCCGCCACCGAATTGTTTTGTGCCAATATGAATTTTACCATTTAAAAAAGTGCCATTTGTAAGAATTACGGTTTTGGAATAAATTTTCTGACCCATTCCTGTTTTTACTCCAACAAGTCTTTTTCCATCTTCTACAATTAATTCTGTAACCATGTCTTGCCAAAAATCAAGATTTTGGGTTTCCTCAAGCATTCTTCTCCATGCTAAAGAAAACAAAACCCTGTCGCTTTGAGCCCTCGGGCTCCACATGGCTGGGCCTTTTGATTTGTTAAGCATCCTGAATTGAATCATGGACTGGTCGGTTACCAGGCCCGAATATCCGCCAAGTGCATCAATCTCGCGTACAATTTGCCCTTTTGCGATACCGCCCATAGCAGGATTGCACGACATTTGAGCAATGGCATTCATGTTCATTGTGATCAAAAGTGTCTTTGATCCCATGTTGGCAGCTGCAGCGGCAGCTTCAGAGCCGGAATGTCCAGCTCCAACAACTATGACGTCGTATAGTTCAAACATTAGTTTTGTTTCACGTGAAACAATTAAATTTCGGGGAGCAAAAGTAAGTAATTATCCTCTTTAGATCTCATTAATGAAATTTCATCCAGGGAATCATCGGTATATCCAAGCAGATGAAGTACTCCGTGCACAAGAACTCGTTTCAATTCATTTTTAAAACTAACACTATTAGCGATCGCATTTTCTTTAACTCTGTCGATGCTTAAATAAATTTCTCCACTTATTATTTTAGGGTTCTCCGACGTTGGAAAAGTTAAAATATCAGTGTAGTAGTTATGCTGTAAAAAAAAACTATTTATTTCTAACAAATAATCATCACTACAGAATATAAAATTTAAATCGCCAGACATTTTATTCTCTTTTAAAATTACATTGCCTAACCACTCTTTTAGTATGTCGGTGTTGGACAAACTAAAGCCAGGAATTAAGGTATGAAAATGTATCATTTCTTTTTGGAGAGCTTAACACCCGTGCGCTCAAAATAAGAATTTAAGGTAAGTTGCCGGTGAGCATAAACGTTGTTGTGAACAGCACTTATATCAAAAAAGAGACAAATTGAATCGTTTTCATTAAACTCAATCTTATCAACCAAAGCATTTAATAAATAGCTACTTTTCTTAATAGAATCTAATTCGGTTTCTTCTATGTTAGCATTGCTTTGAATAATTGTATTTATCTGATTATCAACAGGTTCTATAATAATTTTAATAATCTGATAATCTGTTGAATATGTTAAATTCAATTTCCCTTTGGAATATATTTCTTTAACCAAATTGAAAAATTCAGATAATGAAATCAAAATATTCCCACTATACGTCTCGTTAATTAATAGCTGATCGCAAATAAAGTCCACGAAATGTTCAATTTTTGCAACCTTGTCCTTTTTTAAATCAAAAACAAAAGTTGTATCAGGGTGCGCCATCTTCCTTTTCTATTTTGTATAAGTACTTTTGATATAATTCTTTGTAAAACCTTGACATAACAACGGGTGAAGAAATAAGGATTTCTACCTCCCCATTTGTAAGAACATTATACTCCAATTCCTGATTTTGGTTACTTCTAATTTTATTTTTTCCTTCATTCGATTCGCGTTTGTTTTCTTTTTCACGTTCCTGTTGAGCTTTTTCTGATTTAAGTAAACGCACCTCGATATCCTTTTGCCGTTCAAGAGTTTGTTCAGTAATTTTTCGGTTAACCATTTCTTCCTCCGACTTTTTCATTTCTTCAACCAGTTTGTTCAATGCATCTCCGTTGCCACCATTACTTTCCAATTCTTCAAGGTATTGTTGCAACATTTTTCTAATCTCACTTTGCATGGCCGCCATACGCGCCAGTGCTTCGCTTTGGCCATTTAAGCCATCCTTTCCGCTCAAGCCTTTTTCTTTAGACTTCTTACCCATGCCTTCATTCAATTGCTGCTGCATTTGCATCATTTGTTTCAAGCTACCAGGCGAATTGCCAGGGTTTGGACACGTCTGTTTACCTCCTGCTTTGCCAGAGCTGTTTATGGATTGTTGCATTTGCTCAAGTGATTCCTCAAGCATTAAAGCAAGATTGTTGAGCGAAGTGATAGCATATTGCTGTTCAGATTGGGCAACTCCCTTTCTTAATTCCTGCATTGACGAAAGTGCCCTTTGCATATAACTGCGAACGCTGGCAGTCTCTTTAAGAATAAAAGGCTGGATAAATATCTGCCGTTTGCTGAGCGCTTCAAGCGAATCTTCAATAATGACAAAATCATCCTGTAAAGATTTTTGATCTACTGTCAGTTGTTTATTAAGCGGATCATTAACGGATGTTTCAGCCAACATATCCATAAGTTTTTCCTGGGCAAAGCTCAAATCCATAATGTTGTCGAGCAATTTTTTAGTTTGTTCCGCATCTTCACCCATTCGCGACTGCATAGCCGACTGCATCATTGAATTCATGCTTTC
>DATCTB010000335.1:0-6350 GCA_036568185.1 Bacteroidales bacterium
CGCCCGGATTGCGTGGATGATGAAATTTTGAATTATTTAAAAAAACTTTCCGAAGAAAACTATATCATGATTGAATATGGAGTGGAAAGTATTTATAACGAAACGCTTCTTCGCATAAACCGGGGGCATAATTCCGCGGTAGCAAAAAATGCAATTGAAAAAACGGCAGCTTTGGGTTTAAACTGCGGTGCTCATTTTATTTTCGGACTGCCAGGTGAAAGCCGACAAATGATGCTGGATTCGGTAAATGTAATTTCGATGTTGCCACTAACAACAATTAAGTTCCACCAATTGCAGATAGTTGAAGGAACAAGAATGGCAAAAGATTTTTCTGAAAACCCCGCTTCGTACAACCTATTTTCTTTTGACGAGTATGTTGATTTCATTATCAGATTCGTTGAAAGGCTAAACCCAAAATTTGTTATTGAACGCTTTGCAGGAGAAGTTCCACCAAGGTTTTTATCTGGCCCAGGTTGGGGGAAAATCAGGAACGACCAAATTAATATCAGAATTGAAAAAGAAATGTTGCAAACAAATACCTGGCAGGGCAAATTTTTTCAAAACAAAACTAAATAGCTGAAAAGGCTATTTCATACAATCATTTTTAACTTTAAACCTAAGTTAAATTCACTTCAGCATCCTTCAAAAAAAACCTGAACTATTTGACATTCAATTATTTTGTTAATTATTTGTTAAATATTAGCCATTCACTATTTAAAACCTTTCTAAATTAGAAAATTTACTCTATGTTTGTTATCTATTCATTTTTAACTAACACAAAATACACTATGAAAAAATCAATTTTAACTTTATTCATTGCATTATTCACAATTGGATTTGCAGTTGGACAAGAAATGTATTGGACAGAATACATTACACCAAAAAAAGGCCTTGAAGACGTTTTCCACGAAAATTTAATGAGCCACATTAAAAAATTCCATTCAGAAGCACCTTATCAAGCACATGCAAGATATGTTATGTTTGGTCAGCACGAAATGCAGTATGTTTGGGTTTCGGGCCCAACTACCTATGCTGGAATGGACAATATGAGCAGACCGGACAGCACTGCGCACTCAGCAGATTGGGCAATGAATGTAGAGCCATACATTGAGAAAACATGTACCAATGAATTGTGGAAATTCAAAAAGGATATGTCCTATTATCCTGCTGAAGGTGGTAGTGATTTAAAATTGCAACTGATTAGGTTTTATAGTATAAACCCAGGTAAATGGGAAGCTTTTATGGGGCTAATGAAAAATGTTGCTAATGTTTGTAAAACAAATAATTATAAAGAATCATGGGGATTATATGTAAACAGTTTTGATTCCGGAATTGGGCGCGAAGTTGCTGCTGTTAATAGCTTCCCAAACTGGGCTTTTTTAGAATCTGACACATGGGTTGCCGACTATGAAAAGATTTATGGCAAAGATTCCTGGAAAGCAGCAATGAAAACTTTCGGTGAATGCATTGATAAATACCAGGAAGAAGTTAGAAAAGTTCTAGTAACAAAGTAAACTGCAATAACTAATTCATTACTGATTTTAAATTAAAAAGAGGCTGGCATTGACCGGCCTTTTTTTTTGTGCCACCCATCTAACATACTTCAAAATAATTGAATGTTCGATTACTGTTCTTTTCTCATAAAAACTGAGCGTAAACTCTTGATATGACTGTCAAAACAACATTTTGCATATCTTATTGATTTTCAGTGTATATGTTAATTTTTTGTTAAATACCACAATTTCTTATTTAGATACTTTCTAAATTAGATTTTTTAACATATCTTTACAATCATAATAATTCTAACCAAAACTTTTATAACATGAAACACACTTTTTTAACACTCTTAATGGCTTTGATGATTGCAGGTTTTGCCACTGCACAAGAAACCTACACTATGTACGAAACAAATTACCTGACCCCGAAAAAGGGAATGGGTAAAACCTTGCATGAAAACCTTATTGAACACAACAAGAAATTTCATGCTGCGGCACCTTATGAGGCATGGGTAAGCTATGTTGCTGTTGGCGAACATGAAGGAGACTTCGTTTGGGGAATGGGACCTACCACGTTTACAGCGCTTGACAGCAGGCCAGATGACGAAGCCCATAACCAGGACTGGGCTGTTAACGTATCGCCTTATGTTGAAGAAGCAGGATATACTGAATATTGGAAAAAGAAGGATGATTTATCATATGCACCTGAGGGAGATAAAGATTTGAAACTACAGCATATCAGGTTTTGGGGTGTAAAACCTGGAAAATATGAAGCTTTTATGGGCGTTCTGAAAAATGTTGTTGAAGTATTCAAAACAAACAAATACCCGGAATCGTGGGGAATTTATGTAAACGAATTTTCTACCGGTAATGGCCGTGATGTTGCTTCAGTCTCAAATATGGCTAACTGGGCATCATTTGACAGTGAGAATACCTGGGTAGCTGATTATGAAAAACTATACGGAAAAGGAAGCTGGAAAACAGCCATGGCAACCATTTACGACAGTACTGATGATTATTCAGAGGAAGTAAGAAAAAGACAAACTGAATAAGAAACTACGTTTACTCTAATATACTAACCACTACTAAAAAGAGGTTTTCCAGAAAATGGGAAACCTCTTTTTTATCTGCATAACTGAAACTAAAACAACCTTTTTCGTACTAAATGACTTATCCTTTTTATGCTATTTTTGCGGTAGCAAATCTTAAATTTATTTTTATGAAAAAGTTCCTGATTATCCTGGCAAGTATTATAGTTTTATTTGTTGCATTTCTTTTAGCAGTGCCTTATCTGTTTAAAGATGAAATTTTGCAACTGGTTAAAACTGAAATCAATAAGAATGTAAATGCTACTGTTGACTTTCAGGATTTTTCACTTTCGTTTTTCAAAAACTTTCCTGATTTAACTGCCGAATTGGATGAACTTTCAGTTGTTGGAAAAGACAGGTTTGCCAACGACACCCTTATTTATGCAGGGAAACTCGGCTTGGGTTTCAACATAATGGACCTGATTGGAGGCAATTATACCATCAACGAAATTTACCTTTCCAAAGTGAATATTAATGCCTTGATTAATGCTGATGGCGTTACAAATTACGATATCGTGCCTGAAAGCACTGATACAATTAGCACCCAGGTTACTGAGGAACCTTCAGAAGAATTGCTTATTAAACTGAAAAGCTTCAGAATACATGATGCAAATATTTATTATAAAGATGATGAACTGGTTGTTGAAACCTGGATAAAAGGAATGGATTTAAGCCTTTCGGGAGATTTTACAGCGAGCAAAGCCGACATTAAAACGCAGCTAACTGCAAAGTCGCTGGATGTTATTTATGAAAAAGTACGCTATATCAAAAAAATGAACCTCGCGGTTGATGCGGTTGTTGATGCCGATTTGGAAAAATACCTGTATGTGCTGAAAGAAAATGAAATAAAGCTGAACCAGTTTGTGCTGAAAGTTGATGGCTGGGTGGGAGAAACGAAAACAGGCTACGACATGGATTTGGCAGTTGGCTTGAAAAAATCGTCGCTGAAAGACTTGCTTTCAATAGTTCCTGAGGAATATATGAGTGATATGGAAAACCTGAAAGCGGAAGGTAAACTGGCATTTGATGCAAAAATAAAAGGCGTTTATGACGATGACAATATGCCAGCCTACTTTGTGAACCTGAAACTGGAAAATGGCACCCTCACCTACCCCGATTTGCCAGCGAAAATTGAAAATCTTCAGCTTGCTCTGAAAATTGATAACCCCGATGGAATTACTGACCACACTGCGATTGATTTAAAAAGCAGCGCAAATTTTACGGGAAATTCTTTTCAATTGGATTTGAGAGTAAAACAACCGGTTTCTGACCCCGATATTGATGGAAAACTTGTTGCCGACCTGGATTTGAAAAATCTTGGGGAGTTTATTACGATTGATGAAAACCTGGTTTCGGGACAATTGAAAGCTGATTTGGAATTCAGGGGAATAGCTTCCGATTTGGAAAAAGAAGATTTGGGAAATTTTTACGTACAGGGAAAAATTTCCGGAGACAATTTTCATGTCAACTATCCTGACACTCCTGAATTAGTCATTGATGGTTTTGCAATCAATTTTACCCCACAGCAAATCACGCTGGATAGGTTTGATGCAAAAATGGGGCAAAGTGATATGAAACTTACGGGTAAATTTGAAAACCTACTGTCTTATTATTTTAAAAATGAAACACTGAAAGCTAACTTTTCATTTTATTCCTCCTTTATTAACCTGAATGATTTTCTCGGTGAAACTGAATCTTCTGAAACACCTGAAGAAACCACTCCGGTTGAAACCGTTGAAACGGCAGAAACAACTCCAGCCCCGGTTGATTCCGTAACACGCTTGCCTGAGAATATTGATTTTCTGTTAAAAACAAATATAGTCAAACTAAGTTGGGATGACATTGAAGTAAGCAATATCAACGGCAACCTGAAGCTAAAAAACGGCAAAGCTTCATTGGAGCAATTATCTATGAATTTGTTGGGTGGCGGAATGAACGGAAACATGAGCTACGACACGAAAGATACCCTGAAATTGCCATTAGCCACCATCAATATGAACATGGCGAATATTGACATCCCACAAACTTTTACAGCATTCAATACTATCCAACGCCTGGCGCCCATTGCTAAATATTGCACTGGAAAGATTGGAGGAACTTTGGAATTAACTTCCAGGCTAAAACCCAATTATGACCTGGATTTGAATACAGTTGAAAGTTATGGAAACCTGAGAACCGGTCTTGTGAAAATTAAAAATGCGGATGCTTTAAAAAAGCTTTCCCAGGCATTGCAATTAGCTAAGTTTTCCGATGACATCAGCGTTGATGACATCAATATTTCGTACGTGGTGCATAACGGAAAATTAACGATGAAACCTTTTAAAAGTAAAATACTGGGTTACCCATTTGAATTTGGCGGATGGCAAGGGCTCGACCAAACTTTGCATTATAATATGATAGTTGACCTGCCATTGAGTATGCTTGGCGCCGAAGCGAACAAACTGATTGACAACCTGACTGCCCTCGCCGGAAAAAATGGTGTAAAACTGGATTTGAACAAAACAATCCCCGTGAATATTGCCATCACAGGAACCGTTCCAGACCCTAAGTTTGGCGTTGGCTTGAGCAACTTAAACCTGACGGATAATTTTAAAGACCAGTTGAAAGACGAACTGAATGCCCAAAAAGATGAAGCCCTAAAATTAGCCCATGAGCAAGCAGCAAAATTGTTGGCAGAAGCGGAAAAACAAGGCGATATGTTGATTGCTGAAGCAGAAAAACAAGCGGCAAAACTTCTGCAAACAATTGACAAATCAGCCGAAGATTTGAAGGCCGAAACTCAAAAACAGATTGACGATTTGGTAAAACAAGCAGGTAATGACATTATTGCAAAGACATTAGCCAAAAAAGCTGGTGAAGAATTGAAGAAACAATCGGATAAGGAAATTGAAAAGCTGAAAAGCGATGCTGTGAAACAATCGGACCAGTTGGTAAATGTTGCGAAACAGCAAAAAGCCACTTTGGTTAATGCAGCCCAAAAGCAGGGAGACGCATTGATTGAACAGGCTGATGCTAAGAAATTTTAGCCTGTTTAAGGCTCTACTTATTCAGTATATTTGTTCCGAAAATAATTGCCCCATGTACAGTTAAACTTTTCATTATGGACGGGTTTTTTAATGAATTGGTGCATAAATTCGATTTACCCTTAAGTAACCCTGTCCTGGTTTTTTCGCTGCTGCTTTTCATTGTATTGCTCTCTCCTATCCTTCTTCGGAAAATTAAAATCCCTTCCATTGTTGGGTTAATTATTGCCGGGGTTATCATTGGACCTTATGGGTTTAATATTTTAGAAGACAATTCGGCTGTTGAACTTATTTCAACTATAGGTTTATTATACATCATGTTTATTGCCGGGCTAGAACTGGATATGCAAGAGTTCAAAAACAACCGGAATAAGAGCTTATTATTTGGCTTACTAACCTTTGCAATCCCTCTTATAATTGGTTTTCCGGTTTGTTATTATTTATTGAATTACGATGTTAATGCCAGCTTTCTCATATCGAGTATGTTTTCGACACATACTTTGGTTTCATATCCAATAGTCAGCAAGTATGGAGTTTCAAAAAATCAGGCAGTTGCAATTACTGTTGGAGGAACTATCCTGACAGACACAGCAGTGCTGGTTATTTTTGCCATAATATTGGGAAATAACCAGGGGGACTTAAACCAGGAATTCTGGCTCAGTCTGATTATTTCAATGATTCTTTTCACAATCATTCTCTTTTTAATTATTCCAAAAATAACCAAATGGTTTTTTTTCAGATTT
>DATCTB010000336.1:0-8785 GCA_036568185.1 Bacteroidales bacterium
TCATGGATATTGGAACAGGAGATTTTTCGGTTTCATTATGGGTGAAAATGGGTTCTAATCAGCCAAGTTACCCTACCTTATTGTCCAAAGGCGCAACATCAAACACAACTACAGGATATTGGTGTTATATTTCAGGGTCAAGACTAAGGTTCTCAATCAGTGATGGAAGTCAAAGATTGGGTGCATATTCAAATTCCCTGAGTATATTTGACAATACCTGGCATCATATAGCTGTTAACCTGGACAGAGATGGAAATGCTGAATTTTTTGTAGATGGCATAAGTGCTGGTACCTATGATATTTCGACATTTAATGGGAAGAATATATCCAATGCATCCCGGCTATTAACAATAGGTTCAGCAGGAACCAGTTCAACTACTTTCTTCAATGGAAGTATTGATGATGTGAGACTTTATAACAAAGTTTTAAGCGCTGCAGAGGTAGCTACATTGGCTAATAACACACCTAATTATACCTTGGTTTCCCACTGGGCTTTCGATGAAAACTCCGGAACTATAGCTGTTGATAGCAGTACGTACATCGCTAATGATGGAACTTTAACAAATGGCCCATTAAGAAAAACAGGTATCAAGGGAAATGCTCTTGAATTCGATGGTCAAAACGATAGGGTGGAATGTGGTGAGGATACTGTTATGGATATGGGCACGGGCGATCTGACCATTTCATCGTGGGTGAAGATGGATGCAAGCCAGTTGAGCTATCCAACCATAGTTTCTAAAGGTGGAACTTCTAATTCAAATGCAGGGTATTGGTTTTTTGTCTCAGATACAAAAATCAAATTTATTATGGGAGATGGTGCCGAAAGATTAAGTACATATTCGCCTATAATAAATATTTATGATAATGCCTGGCACCATCTTGCAGTGTCTATTGATAGAGATGGAGATGCTGTTTTTTACCTTGATGGAGTAATTACAGGAACTTATGATGTTACTTCTTTTAATGGAAAAAACATATCAAATCCGGAAAGACAATTAACAATTGGATCAGCACTTACAAGTTCAACTACTTTTTTGAATGGAAAAATAGACGATGTAAGAATCTTCAATGCAGCTTTAACTCAAGCCGAGATTTTAGCCTTTGCAAGTGTGCCGCAAAACAATAGCTTTTTATTGGGCATTGATGAAGAAATGCAAGAAGAAACTCATTTAGTTGTTGCATTTCCAAATCCTTTCAAAGATAAAATAACTTTAAAAATATCTTCATCTGAGAATATTTTAGCCAATATATTCATTTATGATATCAACGGAGCTTTGATTAAGGCGTTTGAGAATGAAACAATAATACAAGGCTTTACAGAAGTTGTATGGGATGGCCGAAACATGGCTGGTATTTACGTAACTCCCGGTATGTATATTGTAAAAGTTCAGACCAATTCAGAAGTAAACCATTTAACTATAATAAAAGGAAATTAGCCTTTTCAAATCGTTTTTTTACCTTTTTCCAACAAACTCTTTCAAGTTTTCAAATTGAAAGAGTTTGTTTCATTTTGGTAAAAATATATTCAAACAAGAATATTTTAATACCCTGTTATTCAATTGGATATACGATCATTTTTTGTTGGCACGAAAAATGACATTCTAATTTTGTTTATATTTTAAAATTAAAAAAAAGAAAGGAATATATTATGGAAACTCAAAAAACTTCAAAAGACGTAACTGGTTTTGGTGGGACTAGCAATAAAAATATTGTTATTTTCATTTTAAGCCTTGTCCTTATTGTTGTCGGTTTTATTGCCGTTCAGCAATATACACAAAAGGAAAAGTTAGTTTCTGATTATCAAGTTGAAAGAAATGCTTCAGAGGCTTATCTTAACCAAACATTTAAAACCATTGAAGACAATCTTGCCGAAATAAGGATGCGCGAAGGTATTATTGAAAGCAATCTGGAAAATCCGGAAACTACTGGAAATTTTAGTCCTGAAGAAAAAATTCAGAAAGAAATTCAAATGATTGAAATGATAATGGAAAAAAACAAGGCATTGATTGCTGAGTTGAATATGAAAATCGATGGCCAGAATTCAGATTTGAATAAATACAAAAAAACCATTGCTGCCACCAACAAAAAACTTGATTCTTTCAAACAGGAAGTGGCTAATTTAATGGCAATGAACGAAGGTTTGCAAAACGACTTAAATGTTGCCCATAATAATTACAACAGCCTGGAAAGTGACTACCAGACTAAGATAAACGAGATCAATTCAAAATCGCAAATCATCGAAGAGCAATTAAGTGAATTACAACAAAAGGAACGTGAATTGAACACGGTTTTCTATACAGTAGGAAATTTTAAGGAATTGAACGAAGAAAACCTTGTAGACAAAGAGGGCGGTATTCTTGGCATTGGTGCCGCAAAGGTACTTGCCAGTAACTTGGACCAAAATAAGTTTATTAAAGTTGATAAAAGAAATCTAAAAACTGTTCCGGTTCATGGCAAAAAGGTTGAATTGGTAACAAAACACGACATCACCAGCTATGAAATTGTGATGAAAAATGACAGGGCTGAAACGCTTGTTATTAACAATCCAGAAGCATTTTGGAGAGATTCAAAATATCTTGTAATTCTTGTAAAAAACCAGGATGAGGACCTTGCCGAATTGAAAAAATAATCAAATCATGGTAATTAATGCTGGAAGGGGGTTGCGTTTTGCGCACCCTCTTTTTTTTTCACATGTTAATTTTCCATTTCCCGAAGTGCCTCTTTAACACTTTGAACCGGAAGTTTGCAAGCCCGTCCCATACAAACATAAATATAAGTTTTGCCCTCAACAAAACGGTTTTCAAGCAAAGGCATATCGCTGTATGATTCACTTCCAGCAATCAGGGAAACCTGAAAAAGTTTATCAAATTCTTTTCTGAATTCGTGAGCTTTGTTACCACAAAAAACTACTTCCCGGGGTTGAAAAACCTGGTTGCAAAGAAGGATTCCCCAATTTGAAAAATAAGCCCCATTTCTTTCCATTTGTGGTAATACAGTATTCAGCATTATTGAGGATTTCCGCTCGAAATCTTCATTTTCAAAATAGAGTGATAAAGAGTTCAGCACCTTGGCCATTGATGAATTGGAAGAAGGTATTACATTATCAGAAATTTCAGTTTTGGGAAAAATAATTTCTTTGTCAGAAAGTTCAGTAAACTGAAACATTCCTGATTTGGAATCATAAAAATTCGTGATAGCATATTGTGTGATTTTCTCAGCCAATAGAAGCCATTTTTCGTCGAAAGTTGCCTGGTATAAATCAATGAAGGAAGCTGCCAAAAAGCTGTAATCATCTAAAAAACCATTCAAAGAAGAACCTTCTTTTTTCGTTATTCTCAGCACTTTTCCTTCTTCGTTTATTCGATTATTTTTAATAAAGTTTGCAGTTTTTAAAGCAATTTCTAAAAAGCGTTTTTCTCCGAAAACCCTGTAAGCATCAACATAAGCTGTGATTGCCAATGCATTCCACGAAGTAAGTATTTTGTCGTCAGTAATAGGCCGAACCCGCTTTTTTCTGGCTTTAGAAAGTGTTTTTTTGGAGTCTTCCAAAGATTTTTCAGTTTCTGCAACTGATATTTCATACATGTTTGCTAGTTCAATAATGGCTTGGTTGCTGTAAAGAATATTTTTTCCGTTTTCCCAGTTTCCTGTATCTGTTATATTATAAAAGGATTCAAACAAATCAGCATTTTCCCCCAACAATTCAACAATTTCTTTTTTGTTCCAAACATAAAATAATCCTTCTTCACCTTCGCTATCTGCATCAATTGATGAATAGAAAGCGTCCTCAGGAGAATATAACTCGCGCTCCAAAAAGGAAAGCGTTTCATAAACCACTTTTTGGTATTCTGGTTTTTTAAATAAAGTATATGCTTTTGAATAGCAACTTACGAGTTGGGCATTATCGTAAAGCATTTTTTCAAAATGGGGTGCTTTCCAGACAGCATCTGTTGAATAACGCGCAAACCCACCTCCCAACTGGTCGTAAATGCCGCCCGCTGCCATTTTATCGAGGCTGAGTTCAATGTGGTTTTTCACCTCTTCATCTTCTGTAAAGTAATAATAATCAAGCAGGAACAGAAAATTATTAGGCATTGGGAATTTTGGGGCACCTGCATTTCCACCGTTTTCTTTATCGAAATATTTCTTCCAGTTGTTGACTATTCCGCGAATAGTTTCTTTATCAAACTCAACATTTTCATTATTCACCTGAACCAGGTTGTAATCAGTCAACCCGGCTGAAAGCTGTTCTGCAGATTGTAAAATTTTTTGGTAATCATTCGCGTACATTTCAGACAGTTGGTTCAGGATTGAAATCCACTGCTCCTTCCTGAAATAAGTTCCTCCAAAAAACGGCCTTCCGTCGGGCAAGGCAAAACAGTTGAGTGGCCAGCCTCCTCGTCCCGTCATCAATTGCACGGCATCCATATATTGGTGGTCAATATCTGGGCGTTCTTCGCGGTCAACCTTGATGCAGACAAAATTTTCATTCATTATGGCAGCCACCTGTTCATCTTCAAAACTTTCGTGCTCCATCACGTGGCACCAGTGGCAGGCTGCATAACCAATACTTATCAGCAACATTTTATTTTCAGCTTTTGCTTTATTTAAAGCTTCTGGTCCCCAGGGATACCAATTCACAGGATTGTGGGCATGCTGAAGCAGATAAGGGCTGGTTTCATTGATTAGCTCGTTGGTGTATTTATAGTTTTTTTCCTGTTCCATTTTTCTTTGATTTTGAGTTTTTGAAGAATTGCATGCTGTAATAACCAGTATCACAACGAATAGCATATTTAGTTTCACAAGTTTAAAATTGATAATTTTTAGAAGTATTTGGCAAACATACTAATAACCTATGCTCTGGTTATAGTAAAATTCAGAATTTAATTTTAAAAAAGAAAACTAATATCATCATTTTAATGTCTATTGTTATTACTCGAAAGTTTGGATAAAAATGCATAATTTGTGGTGATTTTCAAATGGTTGCTACTACCCTTGGTGGTAGCTTAATATCTACTAATTAGCTTCCTTTTAAGACAAAAACATTTATAATAAATTTGTAAAAGTTTTAATTAAAGATTTATTAACGCCTTGCTTCACAGTGATTTTTTAGTATTTTGGAAAAAAACAAATTTATTTAGAAAAATCTTTTCCCATTATTTACCGAAAACCAAAATTTAATTACACATAAAAAAATAAAAATTATTAACATGAAAAAACTTTACTTACTACTTATTTTGTCCTTTTTTGCTTTGCAAATTATTGCTCAGCAATGGACTGAGAAATTGCCCGAAAGAGGCTCGGTAGCCTACACATTTTTTGATTATCAAAAAGCCTTTAATGATTATTGGGAGCCTTTTGATGTGAAAAAAGGTTATTATTATGAAAACGGTGAGAAGCAGAAAGCGCCGGGTTGGAAACAATTTAAACGCTGGGAATATTTTTGGGAAAGCAGGGTTAACCAAAAGACCGGTGCATTCCCCGAAGTTGATTTAACAAAAGTTTACGAGGAATATGTTCTTGATAAACAGAATGGAAGAAGTAGTAGTGGCAATTGGGCTTCATTGGGCCCAAATTCTTCAGGTGGTGGCTACGCAGGTATTGGAAGAATTAATTGTGTTCAATTTCACCCGACAAATGCAAATATATTTTGGATTGGTGCACCAGCCGGAGGAATATGGGTAACTGAAAATGGTGGTTCAAGCTGGACAATTTTGAACAACAATACTGAAGTGATTGGTGTAAGCGATATTATTATACCCTCAGATTATGATGCTACAGGCACTATATATATCGCCACCGGAGACCGCGATGCCTGGGATAATCGCAGTGTTGGTGTACTAAAATCAACCGACGAGGGTGCGACCTGGGAAGCCACAGGGCTGTCATTTACAGTTAGCCAGGGCGAAAATACTTATAGAATGCTGCTTGACCCTAATGATGATGAAACTATTCTGGCGGCTACAACCGACGGACTTTACAAAACAACCAATGGAGGAACAAACTGGACCAAATTGACGACTTACGAGTTTATTGATATGGAGTATAAACCAGGCAATTTTTCTACTTTGTACGGTTCTACCACAAATGGGAAAATATACTTATCAACCAATAGTGGCTCAAGTTGGACACAGGTTCACAGCGGTGGTTCACGAATTGAACTTGCCGTAAGTGCTGATGAACCAACCTGGGTATACGCTTTAATTTCTAATTCAAGCAGTGCTTTGTACGGAGTTTATAAATCTACAAACTCTGGAGCAAGTTTTTCGCAAGTTTATGATGGAGCTCCCTCAGGCCACAACTTGCTTGGCTGGAATTCAAACGGCACGGGCACAAGTGGGCAGGGCTGGTACGATCTTAGTTTAGCTGCTGACCCTTTTGATGCCAATAAAGTTTACCTGGGAGGTGTTAACACCTGGAGAACTACAAATGGTGGAACTTCCTGGAATATTGTAAACCACTGGTGGGGTGATGGCGTGCAGGCCGTTCATGCTGACAAACATAATCTGAAATTTAATGAAAGCACCGGAGTTTTGTTCGAAGTAAACGATGGCGGTGTTTATAAAACATCTAACGGTACTTCATGGACTCATTTGACAAATGGTTTGGTAATAAGCCAAATTTATAAACTTAGTGTATCACAAACTGAAGCGGAAACAACCATAATTGGTCTGCAGGATAATGGAACAAAAGCCTTGCTCTCTGGTGTATGGGATGATGTTATTGGCGGAGACGGAATGGAATGCCTGATTGACTATACTGACGAAAATGTACAATATGGATCGCTGTATTACGGAGACATATACCGGACTACCAATGGTTGGGGTTCAGATTATAATATCAGCGATAATATTCCCGGAGGTGCCAATGGTGCCTGGGTTACGCCTTATATCATTGATCCGGTTAACAACCAAACATTATATGTAGGTTACGAAGATTTATGGAAAACCACTAACCGCGGAAATTCATTTACCAAGATCGGTGATTTTTCTGATGGAACTTTGAAGTCTCTTGCCATTTGCTATTCGGACCCCAATGTAATTGTTACAGCAACCAATACAAAAATGCAAAAAACTACTAATGGAGGTGCTTCGTGGACCACAATTACCTCTGGATTGCCTTCAAGCACAATAACTTACGTAACTATAAAAGCAAATGACCCCAGCGTTATCTGGGTGACTTTAAGTAGTTATAGTGGAAATAGTGTGTATAAAACAACTAATGGAGGAGGAACCTGGACAAATATAAGCGGCACACTTCCTTCAATTCCTGCAGGATCAATTGTTCAAAACAGGTTAAATACTATTGAAGAAGAATTGTATGTAGGAACCGATGCCGGTGTTTATTTGAAACTTGGCAATGCTGATTGGGTTCCTTTCAGTACAGGCCTTCCGAATGTTGTGGTTGGAGAGCTTGAAATATATTACGATGCTGCAGATGATGCCGACAGCAAACTTCGTGCTGCCACTTATGGCCGTGGATTATGGGAAACAGATTTATACTCCGATGTTGAAGTTTTGCTGGCTACTATAGTTGCTACACCTGGCTGCGATACAGGTACTATTACCGTAAGCTCAAATGTAAGCGGTGAGCAAACTTATTACTTAACAGATCCGGCAGGTGCAGAGCTTGACTCGGCAACTGTTAATGCTGAATATTATGATTTTGAAGGTGTTCAGGATGGTTTTTATAAAGGAAAAATTAAAAAGGATGGTAATTATTCTATTTTAACAGAAGTTGTTGAGCTAGCAAACGATACTGTACCAGCTCAAACAGGAGATATTTCAGGTGAAGCTACCGTATGTATTGGTTCTGAGGGCTTGGTTTACCTGGTTGAAGAAGTAGAGAATACTACAAATTATGTATGGACTCTTCCCGCAGGAATAAACATAGTAAATGGTGATGGCACGAATAGTATTGTCGTTGACTTCACAGAGGATGCTGTTTCAGGTACTATCACAGTTCAGGCTGAAAATGATTGTGGCGCAGGTGAATCCTCAAACGATTTCCAGGTTGCTGTAATTACCATTCCTGGTCAGGCTGGTGATATTTCTGGTGAAATGTTAGTTTGCCTTGGCGACGAGGGGCTTACTTACCAGGTTGATGAGGTGGAGTATGCCGAAGTTTATAACTGGACTTTACCGGCCGGATTTGAAATTACAAGTGGAGAAGGATCCAACAGTATTCAGGTGAGTATATCAACAGAAGCTGAAGCTGGTACAATAACTGTCCAGGCCGAAAATGATTGTGGAACAGGTGCGGTTTCAAATGATTTCCAGGTTGAGGTTACAACAGCTCCTGAAGCAGCAGGAGATATTTCAGGACCAACTCTTATTACCGGAATTGACGAAGCTGTTGATTATATGGTTGAGGAAATAGAAGGAGCTGAGTCATATTCGTGGGTACTTGATCCAAGCTGGACACTGGTTTCAGGACAGGGTACCAATCAAATTCAGATTATTTTCGATTCGGATGCGGCTGATGGCATTTTAACTGTCAGCGCAGAAAATATCTGCGGATTTGGTGAAGAATCAATGATTGAAATTGATGTAGTCCATGTTGGCCTGATTGAATTTGGGCCTGCGAATATTAAAATCTATCCTAATCCCACAAACGGAAATTTAAAAATCGAATTTGGTAAAGAAATCAATACTGAAATTTCTATTTCTGTTGTTAACTTGCTTGGTGAGAATGTATTACAGCTTGAAAATCTGAGCCAAAAGCAAATTCAGCTCGATCTTTCCGGTTTTGTTCCGGGGATTTACCTTGTGCGCATTCAGGCAGG
>DATCTB010000337.1:0-4862 GCA_036568185.1 Bacteroidales bacterium
GCCCATAAACTATCAAAAACAGGATGAACATTTGCCCCCTCAAATCCACCATCCAAAACCGCTATAACAACTCCTTCACCCGTATAGCCATTGTTGTGAAGAGGAATTCCATTGATTTGGTCAATTTGCAAATATGCAGCACCATAATCCATTTCATTTCCCTCACGTTCTGATTTGAAGCTATTCGGATTGATTGACTCATAAAAGGTTTCTTTTTCAAAGAATTCTTTTTTAAATGAATTGGGCTTTTCTATCATTTTAAGTGAATAGGCAACATAAGGCAACTCCAGAATGGCTTCGATGACAGACGGATCAGTAGTTTCAACTGTTACACCGTTAAGCCACCTGGTCTGAAAGAGAAGGTTAGCCCCTGTTCCGGCCACACCCTGCAGATAAGTTGTGTTAACAGGAATATCGTTTTCAATAATCGCTATTCCCTGCATTGCCCTGCGGTTTAATGCTCGTTGTGTAAGGAATTCTTCAGGATTGTTAATCGAATAAGGTGAATTATCTTTATCTGTAAACTGAATGTAATACTTATCGGGAGCTATTTGAGCAAAGGCCTGAATTCCAGAAAGTAATACAATTAAAACAAGTAAATTTTTAAAATTCATATCTTCTTTTTTCTAAAATTATTTGACAAATATAATGAAGTAGTGGTTGTTATTGATAAAAATCAGGGTGATAAATAATTATTATGCTTGTTTACATCAGGAATTTGCGGGGAACCAAGCTGCACATTCTGAATTTTTTTGTTTGCATTAACTTCAACTATAACAGCTTGATTTCCTGAATTCCAGACAGAAACATTTTGAGAATAGGATTCAAAGGTTCCATCTTCAAATTCGCACTTAATTTGCACTGGAAGCGGTAAGCCACCAATATTCTCGATTACAATTTTATTATCAACAGTTACTTTTTTTATACCCAAATCAGCATAGGCTCTATCAAAAAACCAGGGAAGAAAAAACCAATCAAGTTGCTGATTAGATGCATGTTGAATTGTATTAAAAAAATCATAAGGCACTGGATGCTTACCATTCCAGTTAGCCATGTATTGATGCAATGCTACCGCGAAGAGGCTATCGCCCAAAGCATTGCGTAAATAATTATAAGCCAGTGCTGAACGTGCATAAGCATGAGCTCGGTATGCTTTGTAGTCTTTTATTTGATAAGAAAGATATATGGGCGGAACTTCGGCTTCCTTTCCGCTAAAATTTTCAAAGCTATTTACATAGCGGGCAAAGTAATCAAAATCAGGGGAATAGATGTCATTATAACCTGAAACAAGGTAGGCAGCCCAGCCCTCGTCCATCCAGGCATATTTCCTTTCATTTGTTCCCATAAAAAATGGAAAATAATTATGCACAATTTCATGAAAGGTCAGGTTATCAGCATCATAGCTTTTAGAAGCATCGCCGTTGTTGCACATCATTGGCGACTCCATTCCTCCACTTCGTTTTGCATTGCAGAAAACAGTAATTTTTGGATAAGGGAAAGGCCAGCCGGGTAATTGTTCCGACATGTATGTTATGCTGTTTCGGGCGTAGTTTGCTACATTGTTGAAAGTCAGGACAGAATCAGGATAAACCGCTTCAATGAATACTTTGCGGCCTGTATTTTGATCTACTACCAGGGAACTTCCTTCCCAGTTTGATTCATTCGCGGTAGCAAAAGAAAAATCAGGAACCTGATGTGCTACAAAGTGCCAGGTATTTTGTTTATTATTTATTAAGACCTTGTTCTTTCGATTTTCCTCAGATGTAGCTATACTGAGCACTTGATCAGAGTTTTTCGCATTTTCAAGTTTTTTCAATGTGTACTTTGAAAATAATTCTTCTGCATTTTGTAGTTCGCCTGTTGCCCACACCAATTGATTCCCGCTGGTTGAAATACTTACATCATACTCATTTATATCATTATAAAACTCGACTGTGCCTGAGTATTCAATCATGTCCCAGCCATCAATATCATCGTAAACAGCCACTTGCGGATACCAGTAGGCGATAAAAAAGTTATTGTCGCCATAATTCCCCATTCTTACCGGCCTGTTTTTCGAAACAGGAAAACTCCAACTACAGGATATTTCAACAGAATCGCCCGAATGCAAAGGTTCTGGAAGGCTTACTATAAGGTTGGTTGATGTTCTGTTCGCTGCAGAAGGGTTATTGAGGTCAATAAGTTGGTTATTAATTTTCAACAAGTTAATTTGAGTGCCATCGTGTAAATCCTCAGGATTTACCGGCCAATCGCGCGAGTTTCCTTTTTTGAATAAATCCTGGTACAAGCGCAAAACGATTGTAACCAATGAATCTGGGCTGTTATTGTAATAAGTAATTTTCTCATAACCAGTTAATTCACTTTTCTCCGTATCAAGAGTCGCCTCTATTTCGTACCTTGAATAATTTTGCCAATAATTTGGTCCTGGCTTTCCACTAAGCGACCTTGTGCCCTCGCGGTACGCTTCCCTTATTTCTTTTGGCATCAGTGCATTAAAACTATTTTGGGCTGAAATAAGTAAAGAAAATAGCAATACAGGGAATATCAAATAAAGCTTTTTCATAAGAATTAACGTAATTTAAAATTTGAAATGTCAAAGTAAAGAAATTCCTTCCTTTCATTCATTAGTAATTTCATGTTATTCAATATTTTATTTGAGCATTATTTTCGAACTCAGCTACATAAATATAACCTTAGCCTAAATTCCGAACTGGAATTTTTAATAATTCTAAATAGAAAAATAGTTTTATCGAATTATGGAACAACTTTATCTACCCCTTTAGGTAGTATAAAATCTATTAACTCGCTCCCTTTTTTTATACAAACTTTCATAATATTTTCGTAAAAGTTTTAATAGGCTTTCTAATAAAATAGAAAAGTGAATCAGTATCATGAAAAATAGATTTCGTAAATCGCTGATATACAATATATATAAAATATTTGATTATAACTAATTACCAAAAAATGAACCTGCTAAAAACTCTCCTTATTGCAATGTTATTGCAAGGGACAATAGCTTATTCGCAGATTGGGATTCAAACAAATACGCCCGACGCTTCCTCTGCGCTCGATATAGTATCAACTGACAAAGGATTGCTTATACCACGTGTAGTTTTGACTAACAGTTTGGCAAATCCATCTCCGGTAACCACTCCAGCCACAGGCCTAATGGTATTTAATACCGGTGCTAACCAACCAATCGGGTTTTATTATTGGAATGGTTCAGCCTGGACCGCGGTTGGAGGTGGTTCTGCTTCAGGTAGTTACTGGGACTTGCTAGGTAACGCAGCTACAGTTGATGGTACTAATTTCATTGGAACAACAGATAATGTGCCCTTAAACTTTCGTGTTAACAACCAAAGAGCGGGTAGAGTTACATCTGCCGGATCGACATTTTTAGGTTACCAGGCAGGCAATTCCAATTCAGCTTCAACAAGCACAGGTATGGGTTATCGGGCTCTATACAACAACACATTAGGAACTAACAATAGTGCATTTGGTTATAATTCAGGTCCAAATGCAGCGAATTTGTCGAATACAACTGCGATTGGTTCTAATGCAGTAGCAACAAGCAGTAACCAGGTAAGACTTGGAGATAACAACGTTACCTCATTGTATTGTATGGGTGCCTATAATTCAGCTACTCCAAATATACCTAACTTATATGTTGATGCCAACGGCCAGATAATGCGAAGTGTGAATGCACCGGGGTGGCCGGGATGGTTGCTTAGCGGTAACGCGGGAACTACAGTTGGTACAAATTTTATTGGAACAACTGATAATGTGAGTTTTGCAATAAACACGAATAATACTGAAAGAATGCGTGTTGAAGATGACGGAGAAATTGTTATTGGGAACACTGCAGCTTTTGCAGGAGATAAATTTTCAGTATATGGTGCTGCTGGCAATTATGGAATTAACTCCTATGGAAGCGATATAGCTTTTTATGGTTTAGGCAATAGCTATGGTGTATATGCTGAAGGTGGGACTTTCTCGATGAGAGGAGAAGTCAGTAATACTGGCCTATCAGCCTATTATCGCAATAATGATGCAAGTGGAAATGGGGTGTTAAACGTTGGGGCTAATATTGCAGGTACTTATTGGACTGCACCAAATAATGCAGGTACTGTATCATTGGGTAATAATGGGATAAACACTATTGGTTATAACGCAACAGGAAACGGTATCCTTGCATCAGGTAGTGGTTATACATCATTAACTACAATTGCTACAGGTACGGGTGGGACATTTGTTGGGTATCATGGTGTTTATGGAAAGGGTATTAATACAACCAATGGAACAGGAATAATTGGAACAGGAAACAATTTAAGCAGTTATTCAACAATGATAAATGGTTCAGGAGGTTCTTTTTATGGCTATGATGGGCTTTTCGGAAAGGCTTCTAATAGCAGCGGTATCGGGGTTGTTGGACTGGGAAACAATGGAACAACATATTATTATATACCTGTAGGTTCGGGAGGGGCGTTCACTGGTTTTCATGGGGTTTATGGACAAGCTGTCAATTCAGGTGGTACTGGTGTAATTGGTTGTGGAAACAACGCTGCAACTGCTTATTATGCAACTGGTGGCAGTGGTGGCTCTTTTACGGGTGAACAAGGCTCAATTTCAACAGCAACTTCATCTTCAGGAACAGGTGTTATAGGCTCAGGGAGTGGTACGCTTTCTTATGTTACTTTATCAGGCGGATCAGGTGGAGCATTCACTGCGGATGTTTGTGGAGTTTATGGATATGCTTCAAATTCAAATGGTGACAGATATGGTGGGTATTTTGCAACTAATGGTGGTCTTTATGCTTATGTTGGTGGTAGATACAGCAATACAAATAGAAAAATCGTGGGAAC
>DATCTB010000338.1:0-3121 GCA_036568185.1 Bacteroidales bacterium
AGCTTTTCGAAGCTGGGGCATGCACAGAACCTAGCGCGTTTGAGGCTGAAACTTTAACTACCATCTTTAAATTTTTTTCAATTGTTCGATTAATCCTTCTATTGAAATGGCTTTTACAACCCCATTTCCAATTCCATTCAAAAATACGAAATGTATCATCTTCTTCTCGCGCTTTTTATCTCGTTTAATCAACTCAATAATTGAATCATTTATTTCAACTTTGCCTTTGATTAAACCTAATTTCTTGAGTAAATCAGTTATTCTTTGGCTGTCAGCAACTGAAAGCAAGCCTTCACTAACAGACAAGTATGACGCAATTTGCATTCCCTGGGCTACGGCAATTCCGTGTTTTATTCCGGTATGCAGTTCGATAGCGTGCCCAACCGTATGCCCAAAATTCAATAAACGCCTTTCACCGGCCTCCCTTTCATCTTTTTCAACAACGGCTATTTTTATTTTTACAGAAGTTTGCGTTACGGAAGCTAAAAAACCGGCATCCCTTTTTTTGATGAGTTTAATGTTATCTTCAAGTAAATCAAATAATTCCTTGTCTTTAATAAGTGCATATTTCACAAGTTCGCCCAGCCCCGAAAGGTATTCTTCATCTGAAAGCGTGATTAAAAGTTTAGGGTCGCAAAGGACGAAGCTGGGCTGGGTAAAGCATCCGGCAACATTTTTGAAACCACCAACATTAACGCCATTTTTTCCGCCTGTGCTGGCATCTATTTGAGATAGCAGGCTGGTTGAAACAAAGCCAAATTGAATTCCGCGCATGTAAATAGAAGCAACAAAGCCAGTGATATCGCAGATAACTCCGCCGCCAACCCCAAGCAGAAAATGGCTTCTGTCCACTTCCATCTGCAACAGTTTTTCAATAATAGATTCAATGGTGGAGAGGTTTTTTCCTTTTTCACCAGGTGGGATTTCAATAACAGGGCATTTGGGGAAACGCACACCATACAAGTTGAGGATATTACTGTCGGTAATTATCACGGTTTCTTCAGGATTAAATTTTTCTAATACCTGTTCAAGTGATAAATTAAAATATATTTCCGACGGCCCGTTTCCGGTATTGTAAGTTAATTTGTTCATTTAAAATGTTTTAAGATAAAAAATGAAATTAATCATTCATTACCCTATTTTGAAACTCGATAGATTCCTGGTGAATATTTTTAAATATTTGAGCAATAAAATTGTCGCTTAAGCCCATTCCCCTAGCTTTTGCCAGTTTATCTTCAAGTATTTCGCTCCACCTGCTGGTTTGCAATATCGTAATATTTTCTTGTTTCTTATAAGCACCTATTTGGGTCGATACTGCCATCCTGCTTTTGAGCACCCTTAACAATTCATTGTCCCATTGGTCAATTTGCCTTCTGAGCCCTTCAAGCCCTTCCAATTGCCGAGATGATTTAACATCTGGGTTCCGCAGAATGAGCCTGCTTAACATTTCTTCGAGGTGTTTTGGCGTAATTTGCTGCTCTTTGTCGCTTAAAGCCACAGACGGGTCTCGGTGTGATTCAACAATAAGTCCGTCAAAATCTAGGTCCATGGCTGTTTGTGAAACCTGGAACAATAATTCCCTGTTGCCACAAATATGGCTTGGGTCGGTTATGATGGGCAAGTCGGGGATGCGCCTTTTCAACTCAATTGGAATTTCCCATTGTGGAAGGTTTCTGTATGGAGAATCGCCGTATTGGCTAAATCCACGGTGAATGGCAGCCAACTTTTTTATCCCTACGCTGTTTAGGCGTTGAAGCGCTCCAATCCACAATTCAATGTCGGGGTTAACCGGGTTTTTTACAAAAACGGGCATGTCGTATCCCCTCAATGCATCAGCAATTTCCTGCACAGCAAATGGGTTGGCAGTTGTCCGGGCGCCAATCCATAAAATATCCACTCCGTATTTAATTGCTTCTCTTACATGCCAAACGTTAGCTACTTCGGTTGCCATCAGCATACCAGATTCCTTTTTTGCCTGTTGCAGCCAGGGAAGTGCAACCGAACCCATTCCTTCAAACATTCCTGGCCGGGTGCGGGGTTTCCAAATGCCCGCCCGGTAAATTTTTATACCAATTGCAGCCAATTGTTTTGCAGTTTCTACAACTTGTTCTTCCGATTCAGCCGCACATGGCCCGGAGATGACGAATGGGCGTTCTTCATGCTTGTAAAGCCCATTATTCTCGATGATTAACTTATCTTTCATTGCTTTATTTTTTTTAGTTTGAAATTAGGAAACCCTTTTCAGGCATTCATTCAACCTTTGTTCAGAAACACAAAGTGAAGTCCTGATATGCTTTTTGCCGTTGGAACCAAAAATATTTCCCGGGGTAATAAATATTTTGTATTTATCAAGAAGGAAATCTGAATATTCTTCTGAATTCTCCCATTTTTCAGGTACACTCGACCAAATGAAAAGCCCTGATTGCCCAGGTTCGTGGTTTGAGCCAAGTTGTTTTAATATATCAAACACAATTTCACGCCTTTGTGTGTATGCATCGTTTAATTTTTTGTACCATTCTTGCCCAAGGCTGAGGGCTTTCGCACCCGCCATTTGCAAGGGGAAGAACATGCCTGAATCCATATTGCTTTTCACTTTCAGGATGGCATCAATATTTTCCGCTGAACCGCCTACCATGCCAATCCGCCAGCCAGCCATGTTGTGCGATTTACTTAATGAGTTCAATTCCAAAGCAATATCAATAGCACCATCAACTGCCAGAATGCTTGTTGGTTGTGGGTTTAAAATCAAAGCGTAGGGGTTGTCATTAATTATCAGGATATTATGCTTTTTGCCAAAAGCTATCAATTGCTCGAAAAGTGTATCTGATGCACGTTTCCCGGTAGGCATATTGGGGTAATTCACCCACATTATTTTTATGCCAGTAAGGTTTTGTTTACCAATCGCATCGATATCCGGCAGCCAATTATTTTTACTTTCAAGATGATAATACATTTTTTTTGCTCCGCATAAGTTTGCCGCTGCTTCGTATGCAGGATAGCCAGGGTTTGGAATCAGGACGCCATCCCCTTCATTCAAAAAAGCCATACTGATGTGCATAATCCCTTCTTTAGAACCCATTAAGGGAAGGATTTCATTATTCGGAGAAAGATGAACATTGAA
>DATCTB010000339.1:0-3327 GCA_036568185.1 Bacteroidales bacterium
GTAAAAGTGCAGCCGGTGGATATGTTTCCGCAGACTCATCACGTTGAAAATGTGATTCTACTTAAAAAAAGAGTTTAATTAAAAGAAGCCAATTCTTTTTGAATTTGCTCGCTCAGTTGCTTTACATCCAGGTTGATAGCATCGATGGTGATGGAGGCTTTTTCATAAAACCCTTTTCTTTCTTCCAGTTTATTTTTGATAAATTCCAGTAATTCTTCATCCTTCATGCTTTGTACGAGCGGCCGTTTTTTCTTTGCAGCCTTCAACCTGCTGGCAATCCCTTCAGGGCTCATTTTTAGGTAAACAGTAAGCCCGTTGGCATTCATCATATCCATTGAATCGAAAAAACAAGGGGTGCCACCACCTGTCGAAATAACTGTATTTTGCTTTGTAAGGGAATCTAAAAGTTTTTGGTATTCAAGTTTCCTGAAAAGCTTTTCATCATATTTTTTAAAAAATGAGCTGATGCTGATTTTATAAGATTCTTCGAAATCATCGTCCAGGTCGAGGAAATGGTAATTCAAAACTGCTGCAAGCCTCTTGCCGACGGTGCTTTTCCCGGCTCCCATAAACCCGACAAGATAAATCCTGCTCATGATTTTTTATTTAGAATCTATTTTTCGCTTGATGGCAATGGCTACTGATTTGAGGATATTTTCTTTGGATAGCCCGTAATGTTTGAGCAATTCTTCAGGTGTGCCACTTTGCCCGAAAACATCTTTTACAGCCACGTATTCCATTGGAACGGGCATTTTCCACATTAACAATTGTGCGATGCTGTCGCCAAGCCCACCATTCATCTGGTGCTCTTCGGCAGAAACAACGCAATTGCTTCTTCTCACTGAATCGAGGATGGCTTCGTTATCCAAAGGTTTAATTGTGTGAATATTGATTACATCGGCTTCAATTCCTTTGCTTGCCAATTCTTTTGCAGCTTCCAATGCAGGCCAAACCAGGTGGCCGGTTGCAAAAATGCTGACATCGCGCCCTTCGCGCAATTTGATTGCTTTTCCAATTTCAAAATGATAATCTTCTGGAATGAAATTCGGGACTTTTGGCCGCCCAAAACGAAGGTAAACCGGCCCAATATGCCTGGCAATTGCCAAAGTTGCCTGCTTTGTCTGGTTAAAGTCGCAGGGGTTGATAACTGTCATGCCCGGAAGCATTTTCATCATGCCAATATCTTCCAGGATTTGGTGTGTGGCACCATCTTCACCCAAAGTAAGGCCCGCATGGGATGCGCAAATTTTTACATTTTTTTCAGAATAAGCCACAGATTGCCTTATCTGGTCAAAGACACGCCCGGTAGAGAAATTGGCGAAAGTCCCTGTAAATGGAATGTAACCGCCAATTGTTAATCCGGCAGCCATTCCAATCATATTGGCCTCTGAAATTCCGGCCTGGAAAAAACGCTCGGGAAATGCTTTTTCAAAAGCATCCATTTTAAGCGAGCCAGTGAGGTCGGCACAGATGGCGACAACTTTTGGGTTGGTTTTGCCTAATTCGAGCAGCGCTTCGCCAAATCCTGAGCGGGTGTCTTTGTAATTGATAATTTCAAATTCTTGCATACAATTCAATTGGCTATAGTTAATAATTTGGTTTGCTTAATAATCTCCCAGCGTTTCTTCCAACTGGGCAAGAGCTTTTTCGGCTTGCTCATCGTTTGGCGCAACGCCATGCCATTTGTGCGTACCCATCATAAAATCAACGCCCATGCCCATTTCAGTGTGCATAATGATCATGATGGGCTGCCCATTACCAGTCAAATCCTTTGCGGTATCCATTGTTTCCAAAATATCTTCCATCTTATTTCCATTCATTTCCAGCACATTCCAGCCAAATGCTGTAAACTTCTTATTGAGGTCCAGCAAAGGCATCACTTCATCGGTTGGGCCGTCGATTTGTTTTTTGTTGTGGTCAACAATGGCTATCAAATTATCAACTTGCTTTCCGCCGGCATAAGTTGCAGCTTCCCACACCTGGCCTTCATCCAGCTCGCCATCTCCCATCAGGCAATAAACCAGGTTGCTGTCTTTGTTCAGTTTTTTCGCCAGGGCAGCACCAATTGCCACCGACAATCCCTGCCCGAGTGAACCGGAAGCTATCCTGATTCCCGGCAGGCCTTCCATCGTTGCCGGATGGCCTTGAAGGCGGCTTTCAATTTTGCGGAATGTAGCGAGTTCCTTAACGGGAAAATAGCCGCTTCGCGCCAGCACGCTGTAAAAAACAGGGCTGATGTGGCCATTGGATAAAATGAAAATGTCTTCTCCAATTCCATTCATCGAAAACTTTTCAGGATGGTGGTTGAGCACTTCGAAATACAGGGCTGTAAATAAATCGGCGCAGCCCAGCGAACCACCCGGGTGGCCTGACTGCACTGCATGGACCATACGGATAATGTCTCGCCGTACCTGGCTTGCGGTACTTTTTAATTCTTCAATTGTTGGCATAAATTTTTTATAAAAATTCGTAAGAAGATTGGCTTTTTCAGGGAAAATATAATCGTGCTAAAATAGAGATAAATAGCTTTTGGCTTCTTTGTTTTTTATTAACAGGGTGTTGAAAAGGTTGGGGTTAATATCCCTTTATTTTGTCCTAATTTGAGTTTAGCGTTAAAAAGGATGAGATGGAGAGTGGGAGATGCAAGACTTTAGGTTGCGGTTGATAAAAAATAACTCCAATTCTTTCTCCCATTTTAACATAAGTTTCGTAACCCTTTGCTGTATTGTTCAATAAATCATCATCAATTTTGATTTTATTTTTTTCAAACAGCAGCACTACCGTTGAGCCTCCAAATTTAAAGTAGCCTTTCTCTTCGTTTTTATTTACATAACTTCCCTTATAAGTTTGTTCGATGCTTCCTACCATGGTGGCACCAACTTCGGCCACAACAACATCGCCAAACACTGGATTTGAAATGATAACATATTCTCTTTTATTCATGCAGAATATTTCAGCCTTTTTACGTAAAGCAAGGGGATTGACAGAATAATAGTCACCGTTAATCTGTCTGTTTGGAGATACATTTCCACTGACAGGGAAATGAAAACGGTGATAATCCATGGGAGCAAGCCTGATAATTATCAGGGCGCCATCATGGTATTTTTGTGCAAGATCTGGATTATCCAAAAAAGAGGATACATCAAAGCGGTACCCTTTTATGATAAAATCGGAGTTGCTCATATTGGCATAAGCCAAAACTTTCCCATCGGCAGGTGATACAGCAATAGTAGAGCCGGTATCAATCGGCCTTGCATCTGCCTTGAGTTTTCGGGTAAAAAAATCGTTGAAAGAGTTGAATTCCTGTTTTTGAGCAATACTCATATC
>DATCTB010000340.1:0-12933 GCA_036568185.1 Bacteroidales bacterium
CCCGCTACGAAGTAATTATGCATGTAACTGTACCAGCTGCGCGTTCCGGTATTTTTGCCGGGTATATCCTTGCTTTTGGAAGGGCTTTGGGCGAAACAATGGCTGTTACTATGCTCATCGGAAATTCAATCAAAATTCCCAACAGCTTATTTTCCACAGGAAACAGCATGGCCTCGGTAATTGCCAACCAGTTTGGCGAGGCAGATGGGCTTAAACTGAGTGCATTAATTTCAATTGCTCTGCTCCTGTTTGTTATCACCGGGATTGTGAATGGAATAGGAAAAATGATAATTAAGAAAATGAGCTAAACTTCATTTTATAAAAAGAAATTCATGCAAGCCATCAGCGAAAATAATAACATTCAATTCAGGATAAAAAAAGACAAAATCTTTTTGGGCCTGGTTGTGTTCTTTTCAATGGTTACTGTTTCTCCCATCATACTGATTATTTACAAATTAATTGAAAAAGGCTACAAACAACTCAGTTTTAGTTTTTTGATAGAAAAAACACCCAACACGCTTGAAGCTATGACGGCCGTTGCCAACAACGAACTAATTCCGGGTGGCATCGCCAATGGAATTATGGGTACTTTATTGATGGTGGCCGTGGCTTCGGCAATTGCCATACCGGTAGGTATAATTTCAGGAGTTTACTTGTATGAAAACCAGGGAAAATGGCTTGCCAACCTGGTGAGGAATGTTTCCGACATCCTGCAGGGAGTCCCTTCAATTGTACTAGGGTTAATTGGTTATATGTGGGTGGTAAAATATGTAACTTTTGGCTTTTCGGCACTTGCCGGAAGTTTTGCCTTGTCCATTATGATGTTGCCAATGATTGTGCGCTCGACTGAAGAAACTTTGAAAATGATACCTCAAACGCTTAAAGAGGCTGGGCTTGCCTTGGGAATTCCTTATTGGCGAGTGCTGACAGGAATATTAATTCCTACTGGTTTCAGTGGATTGATGACAGGAATTTTGCTGGGAATTTCCAGGATTATTGGCGAAACAGCTCCTTTGTTGATGACCGCTTTAGGAAGCAATATTATTAACATGGACATTTCAAAACCAACAAGCGCAATTCCGCTGCTTATCTGGGAATTTTACAACGACCCAAACATGGTTGATTTAATTTGGAGCTCATCACTTTTACTCATGATAATTGTGCTTACTTTTAACCTGCTTTCGAAGCAAGTGATTGCAAAAAGAAAATAAAATAATGAACCCGAACATATTACAAATAAAAGACCCCATCCTGTCCATCGAAAACTTATCGGTAGCGTACGATAAAAATGTTGCGGTGAAAGATGTAACAGTTGGCATTAAAAAGAACTCCGTTACAGCCATCATGGGGCCCTCGGGTTGCGGGAAAAGCACTTTACTTCGCGCCCTAAACCGCCTGCACGAATTGTATGAAAACATCCATACTTCAGGTACTATAACTTTACACGGAGAAGATATCTTCAAAATGTCGCCTATTACACTTCGGCGAAAAACCGGGATGGTTTTCCAGCGCCCGAACCCTTTTCCAACCATGAGCATTTACGACAATGTAATTGCCGGTTACAAACTGAATGGAATTAAGCAGAAAAGCAAAGTTAGAGATGAAATTGTTGAGCGTTCGCTGCGCGATGTGGCTTTGTGGGATGAAGTAAAAGATTCTCTCACAAAAAAAGGCACTTTCTTAAGCGGAGGCCAGCAGCAGCGCCTTTGCATAGCACGTGCCCTCGCTTTTAACCCCGAAGTTATCCTGCTCGACGAACCCACTTCGGCACTTGACCCGGTGGCTACTGCAAAAATTGAAGATTTGCTTGTAAAACTCAAAGAGCACTATACCATCATCATGGTTACGCATAACATGTCGCAGGCAGCCCGCATTTCTGATTATTCACTTTTTATGTACCTTGGTGAATTAGTGGAATATGGTAAAACCAAAAATATGTTTACTAACCCACAAGACCGCAGAACTGAGGAATACTTAACAGGAAAATTTGGTTGATAATTTTAAATACTAAAAAAATGTCGCTTAAAAAGATCGAAGAATTAAAGGAAATAATGGCCGATTATGAGTTGCTTTCAAACCTTGTTTTGAAACAACTGGATATTTTGGAAACAATTCTCACCAATAATGAGTTGGAAATTAACGACTCAATGATTAAAAATATTCAGGAAACAGAAGCCAAAATTGACAAGTGGGAAGTAAAACTTAGCGATAAAATAGTCAATGCAATTGTGCTTTATCAGCCTGTTGCCTCCGAAATCCGTCAATTGATTGCACTTTACAGAATAGTAATCAGCCTTGAACGAATTGGTGATTTGGCTGTCAGTATTTTTAATTTTAAAAAAGCAATAAAAAACGAAGAGGTTTACGAGAGCCTTTCAGACTTTATTTCAAACACCATGCTTTTAAGTATTAAAATGGTGAAAAATTCGATGCTTTCATTCATGAACAAAGATATTGACCTCGCCATTTGGACGATAAAAAATGAAGCAGTTGTTGACGAGTTGAATAAAAAAATGCTGAAAAAAGCTATTGGCAAAGCGAAAAAAACAGACGAGAAAAAGAATATTCTGATTAGCTTTATCCAAGCAAAAGAAATGGTTTCCAGCATTGAACGCATATCAGACCATGCCGCCAATATTGCCGAAGCCTCCATCTATGCCTACGAAGGAAAAGATGTACGACATCACCGCATTCAGGAATTGGAAAAAAACTCAAAACAAACTACAAATGAGTGAAAAGTTTAAAATACTGGTTGTTGACGATGAAAAGGATTTGTGCGAAATTCTGCAATTCAACCTGTCAAGCGAAGGCTATGAAATTGAAGTAGCTTATTCCGGAGAAGAGGCACTTTCGAAATCCTTGGCTCAATTCGACCTCTTACTTTTGGACGTGATGATGGGCGGCATGTCGGGTTTCAAACTTGCTGATAAAATTCGGAACGAACTTAACTTGCCTGTTCCAATCATATTTCTTACTGCCCGCGAAACCGAGAATGACATGCTCACTGGTTTCAATATTGGCGCCGATGATTACCTCGTCAAACCATTTTCAATTAAAGAATTGGTGGCCCGAATAAAGGCCATTTTGCGCCGTGGCAAAAACATTGAAAGCAAACCAAAAGTGCTAACTTTCGAAAGTTTGTCTATAGACCTGGAGCGTAAAATAGTTGCTATTCAGGACAAAACGGTTCTGTTAACCCGAAAGGAATTTGACATCCTGGCTATGCTGGTTTCCAACTTGGGCAAATACCTTTCCCGGCAGGAAATTATGGGCCAGGTTTGGGCTGACGATATTATAGTTACCGATAGAAATGTGGACGTAAATATTGCCCGTTTGCGAAAAAAAATAGGCGAATTTGGCAATTACATCAAAGGCCGCACAGGTTATGGATATTGTTTTGAAAAATAAAAAAACAGGAAAAATTGAAAGCAAAAAATACATTTCGGAAAAGGTTAATCATCAATTTTTTGGTGGTATTTTCCATTTTCACACTTGCCGTTATTTTTTACCAATATGGCCGTGAAAAAGACTACCGCATAAGCCAGCTTGAAACGATGCTTGATAATATTTCGGAAATCACTTCGCATTTTATTCAGCAAAAAAACATTCTGGAAACTGGTGATTACAATTTGCTCGATTCGCTGACAGATTTATTGCCTGACACCAACATCCGGGTAACTGTAATCAATATGCAAGGCAAGGTGCTGTACGACAGTTTTGTGAAAGATTACGAGGATTTGGAAAACCACCTTAGCCGCCCGGAAGTCCAAAAAGCGTTGTATTCCAACACCGGAAGCAATATTCGCACTTCGTCGTCAACAGGGCAAGAATTCTATTATTTTGCCAGGAATTATAAAAAATACATTGTCAGGACTGCTACGGTTTATAATATCGAGATTATTAACTTTTTGAAAACTGAACGTATTTTTCTCTTTTTTGTCTTTTTTCTTCTTATCCTGATGGTTATTTTGCTTTTCTTTTCTACACGTCGCCTCGGTGATTTCATAACACAGCTAAAAGATTTTGCATTGAAAGCCGGTCAAAATGAAGATATTTCAGCCGTGGACAGCGATTTCCCAGACAATGAACTGGGCATAATCCGCAAACAAATTGTTCAGATATATTCAAACCTGAAAACAGCGAAAGATGAGCTGACGGCTGAAAAAGAAAAACTTTTTGGCCATTTGCAGGTTCTTAAAGAAGGAATTTCAATTTTTTCACCCGATAAAACAAAAATTCTGGCCAACAGCCATTTTATCCAGTTTATCAACATGATTTCGGATAAATCAAGTATTTCAGCCGAACATGTTTTTTCAATTCCTGAATTCAGTCAGATTGTGGATTTCGTTGATAAACAACAAGGTAAGGAATTTCTGGCTACGAACAAAGATTTACCCCAGATTGATTTCACTATTGAAAAAAACGAAAAATATTTTCATGTGCGCTGCATTATTTTTGTTGACAGAAGTTTTGAAATATTAATTAGCGACGTAACCCGCCCCGAAAAGCAGAAATTGCTGAAACAGCAGCTAACTTCAAACATTGCACACGAGCTGAAAACTCCGTTGTCGTCAATTATCGGTTACCTGGAAACTATTCTGAACAACCCGAAAATTGAGCCTGAAAAACAAAAATATTTTCTCGAAAAAGCTTTTTCGCAATCCAAGCGCCTGACGGATTTGCTCAATGATATTTCGTTGCTCAACAACATTGAAGACGCCGGGAATTTATTTGAAATAAATTCATTGAAACTGAAACCGGTAATATACGATGTGATTGAAAACCTGAAACTCCGCCTCACAGAAAAGAACATGGATTTTATGGTGGATGTGGACGATGATATAACAATAAAAGGTAACGAATCATTGATGTTTTCTGTTTTTCAAAACCTGATTGAGAATTCCATCAACTATGCCGGCGAAAATTCCAAAATTACCATTCATAATTACCTGGAAGACGAGAAATACTATTATTTCAAATATTCCGATTCAGGAGTGGGTATACCCGAAGAACACCTACCGCGTATCTTCGAACGCTTCTACCGCATTGATTATGGGCGTGCACGCCAAAGTGGTGGTACCGGGCTTGGGCTTTCCATCGTAAAAAATGCCATCTTGCTCCATAAAGGTGAGATTTCAGTAAGGAATAATCCTGAAGGCGGGCTGGAGTTTCTGTTCTCGCTTTCTAAAGTTTAGCGCATTTTTTTCTTTTTTAATAAAATCATGAAGTTGTAAATCATTCTTTGCCAAAAGAATTATTTCTACATTTGAAGAATATTAAAAAAATCTTGAATGGAAGAGCAACTTACTGATATACTGTTTGACCCCGTTGTGGGGAAAGTAGTCACAATTGTTATAGGCTTTGCCGTTATTTGGATACTGATAAAAACTGTCCAGAGAAGCCTTTTTTCAAAAATAAAAGACAACGACAACCGCTACCGCGCCAAAAAATTCAGCAGTTTCATTGGTTATTTTCTTACCATCCTATTAATAACGCTTGTTTTTAGTGACAAACTTGGCGGATTGACCGTTGCCCTTGGTGTTGCCGGAGCCGGAATTGCCTTCGCCTTGCAGGAAGTAATAGCTTCCTTTGCCGGCTGGCTGGCCATCATGTTCGGTGGCTTTTATAAAACCGGCGACCGTGTCCAGCTTGGTGGCATTAAAGGCGATGTGATGGATATCGGCGTGTTGCGCACCACCATCATGGAAACCGGGCAATGGGTTGACGGCGATTTATACAATGGCCGCATTGTGCTTATAGCCAACAGTTTTGTGTTTAAAGAGCCTGTATTCAATTATTCCGGAGATTTTCCTTTTTTGTGGGATGAAATAAAAATTCCTATTCAATACGGAAGCAATTATGAGAAAACTAATGAATTGCTTATGAAGGTTGGAAAAGAGGTGGCTGGCGATTTAACCCAAAAATCGAGGGATAAATGGAACGAACTACAAGACAAATACCGGCTGGAAGATGCGCAGACAGAGCCAATGGTTTCACTGATTGCCAACGACAATTGGGTGGAATACACGCTGCGCTATGTGGTCAGCTATAAAAAAAGAAGAGCTACCAAAACACAACTTTTTACAAAAATATTAAACGAAGTTGAAGCTACCAAAGGCGAAATTAAATTTGCTTCGGCTACATTCCATCTGGTTGAAGCCCCTGAATTTAAAGTAAACATCAAACATTAATACATGGAAGAAATTAATAAATTTCTGCAGTTTGAACTGATAACCGTTGACGAATATAAGTTCCAGGTATCCACACTGTTGATGGTTTTTTTCATTTACATCTTCACACGCTTCATAATTTGGATTGTTAAAAAAGCTTTATACCGCAGGCATAAAAACGAAAAGCTCGACATTGGCAACACCTATGCGATTTTTCAAATTATTAAATATGTTATTTGGGTTATTGCAATCGGTTCTATGCTTCAGGCTGTCGGCGTGCAAGTTACTGTATTGCTTGCCGGTTCGGCTGCTCTGCTGGTGGGTATTGGGCTTGGGCTTCAGCAAACATTTAACGACATAGTTTCCGGAATAATTTTACTTTCGGAGAGGTCAATCATGATTGGCGATATTCTTGAAATTGATGGCGAAATTGTTAAAATCGAAAAAATAGGACTGCGAACTTCCAAAGGCCTTAGCCGCGACGATATTTCCATTATTATCCCAAATTCGCTCATAACCACCAACAAAGTCATTAACTGGAGCCACCAGTCGCGAAAAACACGCTTTCGTATCAACGTTGGTGTGGCTTACGGCAGCGACGTTGACCTGGTGATTAAAGTTCTGGAAGAAAGCGCCCTCGAACATCCCGATATTTATGATGAAAACCTGATTCAGGCCCGCCTGCTGGATTTTGGAAACTCATCACTCGATTTTCAATTGTTATTTTTCAGTAAAAATATTTTCCGTATTGAAAAAGTGAAAAGCGACATCCGCCGCATCATCAACCGCAAATTTGCTGAAAACAACATCACCATTCCTTTCCCACAAATGGATTTGCATTTTAAATCGAACCAAATTAAGGATAAAAAGGGGTTGGGGATAGAGGATTAGGGTTTAGTATTAAATAAAAAATTCTGTGTCAACTGTTTGAGAAAAAACGCCTGCTTTGTATGCAGGGTCTTCATTTAGGGGTTTTCTCCTCGCTTCAATTGTTCGAAATGAATGCGTTGTTTAATGTTATCAGCTTTTGCTTTTTAGTGTTTCATATTCTATCCCTTTTTATTTTTAATGTAGCATCACCTTAAAAAAAAAATTTAAATGATAACAATAAAAGAAACCAAAAAGAAAATACTAGGAATTGTAGAAATCTGTGCTGAACAATTCGATTCATACAAAAAACAGATTGCAACGAAACCTTCAATCGCAGATTGGTGCATGTTTGTAACCTGTAACATTAACTGGATTATTTAATGATTTTGAGTTAAGGATTTTCTAATTCCCTTCTCCTATCTAGATCATTTTGCATAAGCACAACTGTTTTGTGATCAATTGCATAGAAAAACAGAAGTATAGCGCATGACATATAGAGAATACCCGGAAATACGGAAATCATGAGTTTAATTCCTGAAATTGCTGTTGCGGTTTGTTCTATGTTGGGAGTAAATTTATAAAGGGCCAAAAGCCAGCCAGCAAGTGCACCACCAATCCCCCAGCCTGCTTTTTGTGCAAAAGTGGCTGCAGAAAATACGAGCCCTGTTGCCCTTCTTCCTGATTTCCATTCGGAATAATCGGCTGTATCTGCAAGCATTGTCCACAAAAGCGGAACTGCCGGTGCATAGGTAAATTTTGCAAGAATATTCAGAACATAGATGGAAATAATGTCATCATTACCCGGAAGGTAAAGCAGAATGAAAAATAAACCTGAGAGCAGGGAACTCGCCAGGTAAACATTCCTTTTTCCAAATCGTTTAGACAAAGGTTTGGAAAATGGAATTCCTGCTATGAGGGCGACTGTTCCAATTATATTGAATAATTGCACATTCTCTTCATTACCAATAAAGTACTTGAAATAATATGCAATTGATAGGTTTTGCATAGCGAACATAACAAAGGATATAATTCCCACGAAGAAAAGGATTACCCAGGGTTTATTCCTGAACAGGTTTTTTAAATCTTCTTTTAGGTTTTGTTTTTGTTCTTTGGGTGGCTTTACACGTTCCCTGGTAGTTTTAAAAGTAATCATGAACAGTATAAAACTGATGATTGCAAAAAGTGTCAAAGTATATTGATAACCTTTTTCACTGTCGCCTTGCCCAAAATACAAGGCAAGCGTGAGTGCTGTGCCCGTAACGATAAACTGGCCAACAAATGCGAAAATGAAACGGTATGAATTCAATCCAGCTCTTTCATAGGAGTCGGATGTCATTACCGCACCCAAAGATGAATAAGGTAAATTGATTGCTGTAAAAACAGTCATTAACAAAAGGTAAGTAACTCCTGCGTAAATTATTTTTCCTGTTTGTCCGAAGTCGGGTGTTGTAAAAGTCAAAACTGCCAGAATGCTGTAGGGTAAAGCCATCCACAAAATATAAGGGCGGAATTTTCCCCAGCGTGTGTTGGTTCTGTCAGCAATAATACCCATAATTGGGTCGCTGATCATATCCCAGATTCTGGCTACCAACATGATGGTACCTGCGGCTGCAGCAGAAATTCCATAAGTATCCGTATAAAAAATAAGTATCCAGAAGCCAACCATGTCCCAAACAAAATGAGAAGCGGTATCGCCAAGGCCATAACCCACTTTTTCCTTGATTGAAAGTTTTGTTCCTGCTTTATTCATTTTCTGTAACTTGATTTGTATATTTTTCTTTTACAACATTAAAGACCATTTTCTTTTTGCGTTCGATATCTACGATACCCCAATACTCTTCGTTGGCAGTTCCATCGTATGGAACACCACTGCTTTTTGGTGCCCAACCCCCGGCATCATAGGTATCAGGATTGCCTGCTTTCCACAGTTCATCAATAAATGCAAAAAGGGTTACTCCTGAACAGACATCAGAATACTTAAAAACAACATCTAAAATGTTGGCAGTAGCATCGGCTTGTACCATTTCATTTTCACCTTCGTTGTATCCATTGGTTGTATATGACATATAGCTGTCGGCTCCGGCTTCGGATAAATACATGGGTTTTGAGCTTAAAGACTGCCACTGCGAAAAAATTTCTCCAGGATTATCCCAACGATACACATTCATTCCCCAAACATCCACATTTGGACAGGAAGAAAGAGCTAGTTCGTCGGGCAGTTCGCCATGTGCAGTCGCAACAGGATGATCGGGATCGGTTTTATGGATAAGTTCTGCAGCATTATTCATTGCTGAATACCAATTATAAATATCACCATCAAACCATTCTGGATGATAATTGTATTCGTTGCCTAATTCCCAAAATAATATGGCGTCATGGTTTTTGTAGGTTTTTACATAATCGATAAACGTTCCGGAAAGGATATCATAATTTCCATCCTGGTTATATCCGAATCCAACTATCAATTTAAGGCCTGCATCATTTATTTCATCAAGGACAGCCTTGTCATTAATAGGGGAATAAACCCGGATGGTATTTATACCCGCTTCTTTCATTAAGGCTAAATCTTCGGATAAATTGTCAAAACTTCTTTTGTCGCTTCCTTTAGGTACCGGATGATAACAGATTCCTTTGATTAAATATGGAGAGCCATCAACCAATATTTGTCGCCCTGAAACGCTTACAACATCGGCACCTGTTCCAACGGAACATGAAAAAAGAATGCTGGTGAAAAAAATAAGGATGGTTATGTTGACAGGTTTCTTCATTTATCAATATTAAACTGATGATGCAATAACAAGTGTTTGTATAGCCTGGGCGCTTATCTGAACTTCAACGGAACGTTCTCCAAGCAACAGGTTTATATTTTTTGCTTCTGAATTCATATTGAGCAGAACAACCGCGATTGAGCCGTCTGGATTCTGCGCTGCTGTCACCATCAAGGTTTCATCATCCATTTCAAATCCAATGCGTACAGCACCAGGCCTGATATATTTGCTAAAATGAGCCATAGTATAATACAATGGCGTAAAGTAAACTTCATCCATTTCAGGATCAATAATTACAGGAGCAGTACACCAGTTTTCGAACCAGTTTGGCCCGCCCTGACGGTCCAATACCATGTTCCAATCAACCCAGCCATCCACCCAGTTATTCATACATCCAATCATATCCCTGGCATAGCGATACACCGGAACATATTTTGGGTGATACTTTTTTTGTTCTTCAGGCGCCCAGTCCCAACCCCAATCGGTTGCTTCTTTCGACCAATACCAGTTGTCGTCTTGCCAATGGGGCACTTCTGAATCGACACAGGCTTCTGATTGAATAAGATACTTTTCGGGAGCCAAATCATGAGTAAAATTCAATGATTTGGGAAACCAATCAAAAGTGCTGGCATACCAATGAATTGCAAATCCATCGAAATATTTAGAGGATGCTTCATCTTTATAAATCACTTTTGCCCATTCTTCCAATTCCTCTCCCCGATTCTGGTCATAAGCAAGAATTTTTACATCTTGTCCTTCAGATTCCAGTTTCGGCCCCAGGTGGTTTTTAACAAAATCTACCATTTCCTCTGGCGTATAATGCATGCTCTCCCAGTTGTTGCCATTTCCAAGGGGTTCGTTTTCTACCGTTACAGCCCAAATTTCAATGCCTGCATTTTTATATTCAGTTATATATTTAGAAAAAAACAATGCCCAGCTGTCGTAATATTCAGGAAGCAGTTTCCCGCCTACCCATTTATTATTATCCTTCATCCATGGTGGTGCTGTCCACGGCGAGGAAATAATTTTGAACCCATCTTTTGATATGGCCATAGCATCCTTAATCATCGGAATGATATCATCAAGGTCTTCTTCGATTGAAAAATTCTTTAATTCCATATCCCCTTCAACCGGTGCATAAGAATAGTTACTCAATGAAAAATCGCAGGAATTGATATGCGTGCGCGTTAGTGAATACCTGGCTCCTTCAGGCCCAAAATAGGCTTCTAAAATCAAATCACGGTTTTTCTTGCTTAGTTTATTTAACAAATAGGCTGACGATTCTGTAAATGATCCGCCAAAACCAGTGATGGTTTGAAATTTGGTATCTGGCAATAATTGAATTGTAGCAGCTTCATTCCCCGAAGAAAATTCAGTTAGTTTTTTGAGTTTATTGCCGCTGGCTGATGTTTCATAAACTTCAACCTGCAATTGATTTTTCTCATTATTGCAACCCGTCAAAATGACCATAAGAATTATACTTACTAAATACTTGAATACCTTCATTTTCTTTAAAATATTAATTTACAATTTCATTCTCTCCCTGGTGTTTTACCTTACCACGGCGTGCTATCAAGGCCTCTCTTATTTCGTTGGCTTTGCTCTCTGTAATATTATACTTCCATACAATTGCAATAGCCATTGCTGCCGTAACCACTGGAATTACAATATCAGCGATCCGCAGATTTGTAAGCGTTTCCATTGTTTGCACATCAACATTCTGGTCGAAACCAACCATGGACAAAACCACTCCACTTGTAAGCAATGCTAAAGCAGTTCCCAGTTTTACCATCCACCAATAAACGGCACCAAACATTCCTTCGCGGCGTTCACCGTTGTTCAGCTCGTCCAAATCGCAAACATCAGCTGTCATTGACATCATCAGTGTAAACAAACCTCCAATTCCAAAAGAAAGAAATGGGATAGGCATAAACATGAGCCAGGGATTACCGGGGTCAAATCCCCACCATTTTAAAACATAGCCTACAATTGAAATTAGTGTTGCTATTACAAATGCATTTTTTTTACCCACTTTTTCGGAAAGTTTCGTGACAACAGGAATAACAATCAGGGCAGTTGCAACGGCACTTATCGTCCCAAACCAAGCCGGCCATGAGCCTGATGCAACCTTATCTCCATTAAAAAGATAATAGACAATAATAAACATGGCAAATTGAGCGACGGTTTGAAAGCCATTGAATATCAAAAACGTTGCCCCACAAAGCTTTATAAATGGTTTATTATTTAGTGTCAGTTTAATTCCCCTAACAAATTCTTTTGTGTTGTTGGCCAATTCCTTTATAGACAAGTTTGCCATTTTATCTTTTTCAGGCACCACCATTTCTTTATTAAAAAAAGCAGGCATCACACCCAAAATCATACAAACCGCCCCAACCCAAATAGCAAGTATTCTAGCTCCCTCAGGTGCTGAATCAAAAATAGCGGGATCGTAGATAATTACCCAAAACCAGGGAGCAATCATCCAGGCAATTTGTCCCATCCATTGCGAAACTGCCATTAAACGAGTACGTTCATTATAATCGGGTGTCATTTCATAACCTAATCCAATTAATGGTGTTGCGAAAACTGTGTATCCCAAATAGAAAAATATGGATACAATTAAGAAATAGAAGAAATTGTACGTTTGTGAATCTTCAGGATTCAGTTGCCACATCACAATAAATGAAATGCCGGTTACCACGCTTCCCAGCAGGATATACGGTTTTCTGCGGCCCCATTTTGATTTTGTATTGTCAGAAATAAAACCCATAATCGGGTCGGTCAGTGCATCCAGTAATCTTGGAAGCGCTCCTAAAATACCTGCAAGCACAGGGTTCATATTTAAAGACATCACCAACACAACCATAAACACCCCCAAAGCGGCAGGAAATAACTGGTTAGCCAAATGACCCGAACCAAAGGCAATTTTTTGTCCAAAAGGGACAACATCTTCCGGGGCTGTTTTATAATGAGTCATTTAACTGTATATTTTTAAATGCGTAATTCTTGTATAAAATTTAGTCTTGCTTTTGGTAAAATTTCTGCATAACCTTTTTTGGTTTTCTGTCAACAGTGTATAATCCCCAGTGTTTTTCAGCTCCCAATGGATTGTCAGGATCCCCTTT
>DATCTB010000341.1:0-3871 GCA_036568185.1 Bacteroidales bacterium
CTGTTGAATTTGAAGTGGAAATTCTGAACGAAAATAAACAGAATCTTTTTCGGAAATGATTGACATTGAATTGTCAAGGCCTACAATTACTATTGGCTTTTCAATTTTCCTGATTTTTGTTTTATAAAATGGGTTTAACAACAAAAATGCTATTGCAGAAACAGAAAAAAACCTGAAAATGAATAAGATTACTGTCCAATTCCTTGAAAGTTTATTCTTCTTATTTTTAAAATATAGTAAAGCTGCATAGATCAATCCACAAAAGAGGACAAGCAAGACAGACCACCAGGAATAATTTATGATAAAATCAGAATTCAATGGAAAAAAAATTAAGTGGCAAAGATAAGTCAAATGACTGTTAAATCGGGCTGATTTATATTTTGAAAAGAAATCTGAAATGCTGCTGTACTTACAACTCTTGTCTGGCATATTTCTTACTTTTGCGGGAAATCAAAATAATAGCCGACAAATAAAGCCGCAAACTCTTTTTTTTACAGTAAAAAACTCTATTAAAATCCAAACCTAATTGAAGGATCTAACTGAAGGCAAAGAAGGAAAGCTGATTTTAAATTTTACTTTGCCCATGTTGCTTGGCAATGTGTTTCAACAAATGTATAATGTTGTTGACAGCATTATTATTGGCAAATTTCTTGGGAAGGAAGCACTTGCCGCCGTTGGAGCAAGTTTCCCGTTAATATTCACTTTGATTGCATTTATCATCGGAATTACCATTGGTTCAACAGTAGTTATCTCGCAATATTTTGGAGCAAAGCAAATGGACAAAGTCAAACGGGCAATTGACACCTTATATATATTTATGTTTTTTGCTTCAATTACACTTACTTTGGTGGGTATCTTCTTCAGTGATGATATTTTCCGGCTTATAAGTTTGCCTGATGAAGTTATCCCACTTGCTGCAGATTACTTCAATGTTTATGCTATCGGCTTCGTTTTTTTCTTTGGTTTTCAGGGAACTAGTGCAATTATGCGCGGCCTGGGTGATTCGAAAACGCCTTTGTATTTCCTGATTTTATCAACAATTATCAATATAGGCCTCGATCTATTTTTCGTGTTGGTTTTGGGCTGGGGAGTAAAAGGTGTAGCTGCCGCTACAGTTATTTCTCAAATTGTTGCTTTTTTCTCTATTGTTTTTTATTTAAACAGTTATCATTCATTTCTCGATTTTTCTCCTTTCAAAATGCGTTTTGATAAAGAAATTTTCGGGAAAAGTTTAAAAATAGGTTTGCCTTCCGGGGTACAAATGACATTTGTATCTGTCGGATTTCTTGCGCTTTACAGAATTGTAAACGTGTTTGGAACACCTACCATAGCTGCCTACAGCATTGCCATGAGGATTGATTCCTTTGCTGCTTTGCCTGCCATGAATTTTTCATCCGCATTATCAACTTTTGTTGGGCACAATGTTGGAGCCAATAAATACGAACGCATAGGGAAAGGTTTGAAAGCCACATTGAAAATGACTACTGTAATCAGCATTAGTGTTACTGTGCTGGCTATTATTTTTGCGAAACCCCTCATGTATCTGTTCACCAATGATGCTGAAGTTGTCGATATAGGCATACATTATTTATATATTGTCAGCCCGTTTTATATTTTGTTTTCAGCTATGTTCGTGCTGATGGGAGTGCTGCGCGGAGCCGGCGACACCATAATGCCGATGATTTTTACTATCATTTCGTTGTGGATTATTCGTGTGCCCGCTTCATATTTTCTTTCACTAGAAATTGGCGTAAATGGAATCTGGTGGGGAATTCCGGTTGCCTGGATTGTTGGCATGGTAGCTTCGTTATGGTATTATTCAACCGGCAAATGGAAAAAGAAGGTTGTAGTTAAATATGATTCTTCTCCACCTGCCTAAATTTCTTGTGCTGAAATAGCACGCAAATCCTTACCTTTGGCGATTATTTTTTTAGCATAAATCCGAATGAATTTTTGGCGTATTATCCGTTATAATTTTTTGTTTTTTGCTTTGTTTTTTTATCAGTTTTCAATGTTTGGGCAGAACATTGATAAGGTAACTGAAAAAAAAATGCAAGCATGGGCAGATTCTGTTTACAATACTTTGAGCCTCAAGGAAAAAGTAGGGCAATTGTTTTTTGTTAGAGCCAACCAGCCAAATCAACCCTATTTGGATGAAGTTGAAAAATACATTAAAGAATATAATATAGGTGGAATAGTGTTTTTTGCAGGCAACCCGGTATCGCAGGTTGAGCAAACAAACCGCTGGAATAAATTGGCGAAAACTCCGTTGTTTATTTCAATTGACGCTGAGTGGGGACTTGGCATGCGACTGAAAAATACCATAAGCTATCCTTTGCAAATGACGCTTGGTGCCATTCCCGACAACAACCAGTTATACCTGATGGGGAGCCAGGTTGGTCAACAATGCAAGCGGATGGGGATTCAAATCAATTTTGCACCGGTTGTAGACATTAATAATAACCCTGACAATCCGGTTATTGGAATGCGTTCTTTTGGTGAAAACCCCATTGCTGTCAGTAACAAAGGCTTTTCTTATATGAAGGGAATGCAGGACGTTGGAATAATTGCCTGCGCTAAACATTTTCCGGGCCATGGAAATACGGTTGCCGATTCACATATAACCCTGCCATTGGTTGGAGCTTCGAGAAAAAGCCTGGAAGAAACCGAACTTGTTCCTTTTCAATATCTTATCGACCAGGGTGTGCACTCAATAATGGTTGCCCACCTTTCTATTCCGGCTATGGAAGACGAAAACAACAGACCTTCTTCACTTTCAGAAAAAATAATTACCAAAAAACTAAAAAAAGATATGGGCTTCAAAGGCCTGATTATCACTGATGGGCTGGATATGAAAGGGGTAACCCAGCACTTTGGAAAAGGTGAAGTTGCACTCGAAGCGTTAAAAGCAGGAGATGATGTTTTATTGATACCGGAAGATATTCCTGCATCAGTGGAAGCAATTTTAAAAGCCTTGGAAAATGAGGAAATTTCTATGGAAAGGGTAGAAGAAAGTTGCAAGAAAATATTGAAATATAAATATTTATCCGGTGCCTGGAAAGGAAGTGTGATTGATACGACCAATTTGATCAAGGATTTGAACAAACCAATCTACTCGGAAACAATGAAAAACTTATTTGCTGATGCAATAACATTGGTAAAAAATGATAATTTTCTTATCCCTGTCAGCCAGAATGATACCTTGAAAACAGCATTAATTATCCTGGGTTCTAAATCAACTACTGAGTTTGAAATAACTTTAAAGAATACAATTCCAATTACTGTTTTCCATCTTGAACATTCAGCAAATGTTGAAGAAAAGCAAAAAGTAATCAATCAATTGGCTGGCTTTAACCTGGCAATAATAGCAATTGTAAATACTAATATTCTGGCTGGTAAGCAATTTGGTATCACTGATAGTGATATTCAATTTGTGGATTTCGTAGCCCGAAGTAAACCCGTAATCTTAAATATTTTTGCCAGTCCTTATACCCTGAATTTGTTCGATTCAATTGATGAAATTGAATCGATTGTAATTTCTTACCAGGATAAAACGGTTGTTCAAAAAGCTTCGGCAGAGATAATTCTGGGTAACCAAACTGCTGGTGGATTGCTTCCGGTAAGTGCAGGTGGATATAGTGCGGGTTCTGGTTTGGCCTCGAAAAAATCACGTCTGACTTATGGCAAGCCAGCAGAATTAGGAATAGATACCAATATTCTAAAAAAAGTTGACTCAATTGCATTGCGGGGAATTGAAATGAATGCTTATCCCGGCTGCCAGATTCTTGCTGCAAAAGATGGGGTCATTTTTTATGAGAAATCTTTCGGGTATCAAACTTACGAAAACTTAATTCCGATTAACAATTCAAGC
>DATCTB010000342.1:0-2310 GCA_036568185.1 Bacteroidales bacterium
AGATGATGAGGGTCAAAACTGGGTTTCAGTAAATAATGGTCTGGGTTTTTTGGGTATCAGGTCTTTATCTGCATATGGAAACACAATTTTTGCTGCCACAAGTTCTGGTATTTACCGGACCTCAGACAATGGGAATAACTGGGTTTATGCTAATACCGGAATATCAGGAGCAGAAATTTATTCAGTTCTTGCAGTAGATGATAAAATTTTTGCTGGCTCAAGCGGTGCAGCAGTTTACGTATCCAATAACAATGGAAATAACTGGACTTGGTCTGGCACAGGTATAACAGCACCTATCATAAGCACACTTGCTTATAACGGAAATGAATTATTTGCTGGAACCTTTTATGGCGGCATTTTTAAATCTTCTGATGGTGGTGATTACTGGATAGCACAAAATACAGGATTGAGTTACAAAGATGTTTATTCATTCACATTCAACGGAAATGAATTGTTTGTTGGTAGTTATCCTGATGTTTTTCATTCTTCGGACAATGGTGACAACTGGCGGCCTGTATTTAATGGATTACCTGGAAATGCTGTTTATGCCACAACTGTGATAGAAACTGATGTATTTGCAGGTACATTCCTCGAAGGGATATATGTGACTAAAAATAACGGAAATTCCTGGACAGCAACCTCCCTTGATTTTTTTGGAGACAAGATTTTTGCACTCGAAACCGTGGAAAATAAGCTTTATGCCGGAACTTCTGCTGGTGTCTTTTTATCTGAAGATCATGGAAAATCATGGTTAGAATTGAACAATGGACTTACCGATAAAAATATTAAATCATTGGCTGTTAAAGGTGAGATACTCTTTGCTGGTACGGTTCAAAATATATTCAAGTCAACTGATGGTGGTAACCAATGGACACATGTCCTATTTTTAGATAATTCTTACGGTGTTAATTCATTGTTAATACAAGGCAGCCATGTCTATGCTGGTACAGAGCTAACAGGTGTTTTGCTATCTACTGATAATGGTGTTACGTGGTCACAGATCAATGAAGGTTTAATGAACACGTTTGTGTACTCATTAATTGAAGTAGATGGCCACGTACTTGCAGGAACGGATAATGGTATCTATAAAAAAGATTTGGAGAATAATTTCTGGTCACCGATAAATGAAGGATTGATGAATTTTCATGTGAAATCTCTTGCAAAAAATGGTGATTACATTTATGCAGGTATCGACAGTGCTGGTGTGTGGAAAAGATTTAAGTCTGATATAACCGGAATAAATGAATTCAGTCAAGATAATAGGTTCTCACTATATCCAAACCCTTTGATTACCCAAACAACACTTCAGATCAATGAGGGTTACAAAAATGGTGAATTGGAAATAATTAGCTTAAATGGAGAAATACTGTTCAGAAAAATAGTCACAGGTAACACCATAACCATTACAAAAGGAAATTTGAATTGCGGAATATATTTAGTTAAGTTGGTGATTGATGGCAGGTCATATTCACAGAGATTAATAATCAAATAGAATAGAAAAACTGCCTGTAACAAAAAATATAATGCATGCCGCAGTTTCATTTTCACAGAAAATGATTTAGTAAATTTGAATATACGTTAACCAAGAACACTTATCGAATAATATGCGGCACGCATCATATTCAAACCGTTACCAGCGACATAATTGTAAACATTCGTTTTTTATGGGTTAGTTGTACTAGCCAGAACAAAGCAGCCCAAATTGTCCGCGAATCGGGAACTAGAGCAATAAGCATTGGGATATTCAATTAGAAACTTCAATTTTTTATATGCTTTAATTACAAACTTAAAGCAGCGTTGGAAAAAACACATCGTATGATTTCACCTTCCCTAAGCACCTTTCAAATGTATATCTGTACCTGTTTATTTTTTAATGTACATTAATTTTTTGTTTAATACGCATTATATTTTAGTTTAATGTGCATTATTTTGTATTTTAGTGTGCATTATAATTACAAACGATAAGCTTCTAATAATAAATAATTATGGCACTTTATTATAAAACTACTTCAACCACGGTTCCGGGAGAAGGAAAAGACGGGCGTAAAATATGGTTTCCAAAGTTAACCAACTCAAACCAGATAGGGCTGGAAGAGATTGCCGGCATATTGCAGCAGCGTTCAACAGCCAGCAAAAGTGATGTGTACCTTATTGTAAAAGGCCTGGTGGATTTAATCCCTGAACTGCTGGCAGAGGGCTATACCCTGAAACTGAATGAACTGGGGACATTCAGGCTGCATGCCAGGGTTCATACTTCGGATGCCCCTGAGAAAGTTTCGGTAAAAAATATCAAGGAATTGCGCCTGGCTT
>DATCTB010000343.1:0-3263 GCA_036568185.1 Bacteroidales bacterium
CGATTGGTTATTGGCAAAGAGACATATTCAAACAAATTTGTTGTTAATTAAATAGGAATACTACTGCAAAAACATTTAACATGAAAAATATTTATTCATTTACCTTATTATTGCTGTTTTCAGTTTCACTGTTTGGACAAGGCAGGATTTATCCACCTAATCTGAACAAACCGGAAAATGGAGCCGTTGGCCAGGCACCTGATGCACAATTGAATTGGTATGCTGTTACCGGCATTACTACAGATATTACCTATGAAGTGCAAATATCAGTTAACCCCGATTTATCTGACCCCATCACTTTACCAAGAACCGATCTGACTGCTATGAACATGAGCAACCTCAATTTTGGAGTTGTTTATTATTGGCATGTAAGGGCTTATGATGGTGAAGTAGCTTCAGAATGGTCGGTAATATGGAGTTTTAAAGTAATAGGAGCTGTAGTTTTGAAATTGCCAAATAATGGCAGTATGGTTTATTCTAACCCGGAAATTACCTGGAATGCGATTACCGGATTGACTTCGTACCAAATGCAAATTGATACTTCCTATGAATGGAAAGCGGTTAAATCTGGAACCACACAGGACATTAAAGCATCATTTGTAATTGATGAAAACAATATGTGGGCTGCCGGTGCAAATGGTTTAATTCTTCATTTTGACGGATCAGAATGGATGACAAGTGAATCAGGTTCAACTGCAACTTTAAATAGTTTGTATTTTGTTTCAGAAACTGATGGTTATGCTGTTGGAAATGGTGGTGTAATTTTACACTACAACGGAAGTTCATGGAGCGAAATGGTTTCGGGCGTAACAAAAGACCTAACCGGAATAGCTTTTGCTGATGCCAATAATGGCTGGGCTGTAGGTTCAGGTGGTACGATTGTGAAATATACAGGAACCTGGGCTGAAGAAACTTCAGGTACTACTAATGACTTAACAGGAATTTCGGCTGTAAATTCAAGTGATGTATGGGCTTGTGGCAAGTCTAAAACCATATTGCATTTCAACGGCAGTTCCTGGACATCCCAGGAAGTTGGAACCAGGGATTTCTCTGCGATTTCCTTTAGTAGCCCTTCAACAGGATGGGCAGTAGGAAAATCCGGTACAGTATTTATGTATGACGGAATGCAATGGTTTTCACAAAATTCAGGCACCTCTAAAGACTTGTTAAGTGTGAGTTTTGATGGAATGAGTGGCTATGCAGTCGGGAAAACAGGGACACTTATAACTTACAGCGGCTCCTGGTCATTGGGTGATGGTATTGTTAGCACTGATTTAAATACAATATATGCCAGAAATGGACTTGGATTGTTTGGGGGAGCCTCGGGTACTCTGGCCAGTAAAACGGGTGCAGGATTCGACAGCCCTTATGTAAAGCAATATTCTATCTCAAAAGATTCTATTAGCAAAAGGCTGACAAATCTCTTATTTGGTGAAACATTTTATTATAGAATGAGGGCACTGAATAGTATGGATACTTCAGGTTGGTCGGGTGCAAAATCATTTACTACATATGCTTCACCTGAACTTTTATCACCTGATAATGGCTCAACAGGAGCAAACCTGCGGCAGTTATATAAATGGAAAAAATATGGAGGTGTAATTGACTATTTTTTCCAGATATCTGAAGACCCAACTTTTGAGACTGCCTTTGAAGGACTTTCTGATTCAACTTCAATTCTGTATACAATTCAAAAATTTGGAACTGAATATTTTTGGAGGGTAAGCACTGCCAACCCGGATGATAATTCGGATTGGTCACCAGCCTGGTCATTTACTACGTTAAATAAAGTAACTCTTAGCTCCCCGGCCAATGAAGCAACTAATGTAAATGTATGTCCAAAATATCAGTGGGTTGTAATTCCTGGCGCTGCTTCTTACGAATTAAGCGTTGCCAGTAATCCGGATTTTACCGATGCGACAAGTATTATGACCAATCTCCCTTATTATCAATGCCAGGATGGTTTAGCTAAGAATACTGTTTTTTATTGGAAAACAAGGGCCTATTCAAGTATAGATACTACCAACTGGAGTGATACATGGTCGTTTAAAACAGAAGGCTATATTGGAATAATTGAACAATTCGGACAAAAATCTGTAGAAATTTATCCAAATCCATCAAATGGAACGTTTACTGTTGGAATTAATAGTGCCTCCAACTCTAGCTATGAGTTGAAAATAGTTGATCTAACAGGAAGAACTATTTATGAAATCAAAGGACAGTGTTCTGCCGGAGACAATAAAGTTGCTCTCAACCTGGAATACCTTAATAAAGGTATCTACATGGTAAGTATTCGAAAAGAGGATGAAACTGTGACTAAAAAATTGTCCATCAGGTAGCGAAGGAATAAAATAATCTGAAAAAGAGATTCTTAACAGGATCTCTTTTTTTTATTTTAGTATTTATTGAATCTTTTACCGAAACTAAAATTTAAATATACTGAAGGGAAAATAATCTGGTCGGTATTCACCGCCATAATGCTCAAGCCGGTTGGCAATATATCAAGGCTTCCTCCAATTTCAATAGCTTTAATCTTGGTGCTTCTTTTTCCGTATTCACAGTTAAGCCCAGCTTTTAGGTAAATTCCTGGATGTACGGTAATTTCTCCCAAGCCGGTTGAAAAAGGCGCCCTGCCATAAATATCATCCCATGATTGCTGGGATGGATCAAATCTCTCTTCTCTTTTGGTATAATACCAGCCACCACCCGGATATTCATAAAAATACATTACGTACAGATAATAAGGTTTTGCAAAACCTAAACTGAGCCCTCCACCATAGTTCGCCCTCAATTCAACCCCGCCCCAATAGGGTTTCCTGTTAAGTAATTTTTTCCAAACCATACCAAGCCTTAAAAAAAAGGCATCGTTGAGTTTACCATATACATATTTTCTCGAATCAGGAACATAAGGATTTATAATTTTTACCTGTTTATACGAACGCATGGTAAAAAACTCAGCTTCAATCATTCTTGTTTTAAAGTAATTTATTCTTTTCCCGGTTCTGTATTGAAATCCAATTCCAAGATTGTGAAGTACAACGGCGTAAGTTGTTTCACGATTATACAAAATCATGTTTTCAAGCGTGTCAATCTCTTCTGTATCGAATTGAGCGAACAGTGGGATACTGCTACATACCAGTAACAACAGGATAGCTATTTTATAAAATAATTTCATGTAGTACAGTAAGTTAACCCGAATGAATTCGGGACAGAAAGCAGTAAAAAGCAGGTTGGGATACTTTTTATCAGGCTAGTATTTAGAT
>DATCTB010000344.1:0-8031 GCA_036568185.1 Bacteroidales bacterium
TGGAAATAATTATTGGTGATGCGGCTGATAGAAATACTTTGAAGGAAATAGCCAAAGACAAAGACTTTATTTTTCATGGTATCAATTACCCCTATAATTTGTGGGAAAAAAATATGGAAAAAGTTACTGAAAATGTAATTGAAGCTGCTGGGCTGAACAAGGCAACCGTCATATTTCCGGGAAATATTTATGAATTTGGAAACATCGATTTGATTAGGGAAGACACTATTCCCAATCCCATAACGCGGAAAGGAAAAATAAGGCTGAAATTGCATGATTTATTACTGGCGGCTGCCGAAAGCAATATTTGCAACGTAATTATTGTGCGCCTGCCTGATTTTTTCGGCCCCAATGTTACCAATGGCTTGATAATGCCCATTTTTGGAAATGCTTCCAAACAAAAAGCAATGACTTACCTGCTTAATGCCGATATTCCCCACCAATATGTTTACACACCCGATGCAGCTAAAGTGATGCATTTGCTGAGCCAACAAAGTAATCTTCCGGCTTTTTCAGAATTTAATTTTGCCAGTTTTGTGGCACCTTCGTTCAGGCAATGGGCAAGGCAAATTGCAGAAATTGGCGGTGGGCCATCTAAAATAAAAGTAATTCCCAAATGGCTTCTAAATATTGTTGCTCTTTTCAACCCTGTTGTAAAAGAAATAAAAGAAAACTACTACCTCTTTGAAAACAATGTTCAGCTTAATGACGATAAGCTAAGGAAAATGCTGCCCAAGTTCAAGGACACAGAAATGAAGGCAATGATAAAAGAAACACTGGATTGGTTTAGGGAGAATACTTAGCGTTTGGAGGAATTGTTGAATTGCTGAATTTGAGATTCAGAGAAGAATATTTTATTCAAAACATAAGCACATCAGCACATTTTTAAATTTTCAAATTGGCACATTTTCAAATTGGCTTTCTGCAATTCTTTATCTTTGCGCCTTGCTAAACCGAGTGATATGATTCCCAACAAAACAGATGTTTTTGCCCAAAAAAATTACTTCGACGATGTTTCTTTTTCGAAACTGATGAGGCGGCGCATTCACAATATCTTATTGATTTCTAGTGTTTATGATGCGTTTATGCTGGATGAGGACGGACGAATTGATGAGCAGATTTTTTACGAGTATATGACACTCAACCTGCGTTTTCCCCCGCGTTTTTTAAATGCAACTAATGAAAAGGAAGCTTTTGCAATTTTGAAGGAAGAAAACATTGACCTGGTAATTACCATGTTAAGCGGTGATGAGAAGAACACATTTCAGTTGGCTGATGACATCAAACAAAAATATCCCGATGTTCCTATTGTGGTTTTAACGCCATTTTCAAGAGAGGTTAACTTGAAACTTGAACAAAATAAACTGGGTTCTGTTGACCACGTTTTCAGTTGGTTGGGCAATGCCGATATTTTGCTCGCCATCATCAAGGTGATTGAAGATGAAATGAATGTTGAGCACGATGTGCAGGAAGTGGGTGTGCAAACTATTATTTTGGTTGAAGACAATATCAGGTTTTATTCAAGCTATCTGCCCAATATTTACAAAATCATTTTCAAGCAGTCAAAAGCATTTATGACAGAGGGATTGAACGAGCACCAGAAGATGATTAGAGCGCGTGGAAGACCAAAGATTTTGCTGGCTACCAATTATGAAGAAGCAATTGGGTTGTATGAAAAATACAAAAACAATTTGCTGGGTGTAATTTCCGATATGAGTTATAACCGAAACGGAAAAAAAGATCCTTTGGCAGGTATCAGGCTGGTGAAAAAAATTAAAAAGGACAACAAATACACCCCTATTTTATTGCAGTCTTCTGACCAGGAAAACAAGGCAAAAGCAAAAGAATTAAAAGTTGGTTTTATTGATAAGAATTCGAAAAGCCTGACTTACGATTTACGTGAATTTATTAAAGAATATTTCGCCTTTGGCGATTTTGTATTTAAAGATCCGGATACTGGAGAAGAAGTTGAACGTGCCCGTGATTTGAAAGACTTGCAGGAAAAGATTTTCCAGATTCCTGAAAAATCACTTCAATACCATATTGAGCGCGACCATATTTCCAAATGGCTCAGGGCAAGAGCCTTGTTTCCCATTGCAACATTATTTCAGTCATTTTCTCCGAGCGATTTTGCTGATACACATGAAGTAAAAACTTTCATTTTCAATACCATAGCCAATTTTAGGATTACCAAATCCAGGGGTGTTATAGCCCAGTTTGAACGCGAATCGTTTGATGAATATTTTACTATTTCACGAATTGGTGAAGGTTCAATTGGTGGAAAGGCAAGAGGTCTGGCGTTTTTAGATTCATTAATCAAACGCAATCAACTGTACAACCGGTTTAAAAATATTGATATTTCAATTCCTAAAACAGTGGTGTTGTGTACCGATATTTTTGATGAGTTCATGGAAGATAACGGGCTGTATCCAATTGCCCTGTCCGACGAATATACGGATGAAGAGATTTTAAAACATTTCATCAATGCAAGTTTGCCTGAAAGGATTCATCAGGACCTGCGGACAGTCATTTCATTGGTTGAAAGGCCAGTAGCGATACGTTCTTCAAGTTTGCTTGAAGATTCGCATTACCAGCCTTTTGCGGGAATCTATAATACTTATATGATTCCTTTGGTAAAAGATGACCAGGAGAAAATGTTTCTTATGATTCGTAAGGCTATCAAAGCGGTTTATGCTTCTTCTTTTTACAAGGACAGCAAAGCCTACATGCGGGCGACGGCCAATGTGATTGATGAGGAAAAAATGGCAATTGTACTTCAGACAGTAAATGGAAGCAGGTATGGCGACCGGTTCTACCCAACTTTATCAGGTGTGGCACGCTCGATTGATTATTACCCGATTCCACCCGAAAAACCCGAAGATGGAACAGCAAGTATAGCCCTTGGCCTTGGAAAATATGTTGTTGACGGGGGCCTTGCCATTCGTTTTTCACCCAAATATCCCAAAAAAATTCTGCAGTTGTCAACGCCTGAAATGGCCTTGAAAGAAACACAAAAATATTTTTATGCCCTCGACCAGGGAAAGACAACATTTGATCCAACACCCGATGATAGCAGCAGTTTGTTGAAGTTGAGTATTCGCGAAGCGGAAAAAGACGGTTCAATAAAAGCAATAGCATCAACTTACGATTTGCGTAACAATGTGATGAACGACGGGTATAATTATGATGGTAAAAAATTAATCACTTTTGCCGGTATTCTGAAGCACAATACTTTCCCGATAGCTGCCATACTAGAAGAGGTGCTCAAACTTGGTGAAAAAGAAATGGGCAACCCGGTGGAAATTGAATTCGTTATGGATTTGTACCCAAACAAGGCAGGCAGATATACATTCAATTTGTTGCAAATCAGGCCAATTGCTTCACGGCACGAAACGGTTTTCATTGAACGTGATAACATTGATCAGGAGAAAACTATCATCATTTCTGATTCAGCCCTTGGAAATGGAATAATTGACAATATAAAAGACGTCGTATATGTTCGTCCCCAAAATTTTGATGCTGCAAAAAATGAGAAGACTGTTGAAATGATTGATGAAATAAATAAAAAATTCCTAACGGGAAACGAAAATTATGTACTCATCGGCCCCGGAAGATGGGGTTCAGCTGATCCTTGGCTGGGAATTCCGGTGAAATGGCCCCAAATTTCCGCTGCCAGGCTGATTATCGAATCGGGGCTTGAAAACTATAGAATCGACCCAAGCCAGGGAACTCATTTTTTCCAAAACCTAACTTCTTTCGGAGTAGGTTATTTTACCATTAATCCTTTCATGAAAGATGGCTTTTACGACCTTGAATTTCTTGATAAACAGCCCGCGGTTTTTGAAAACGATACCATCAGACACGTGCGTTTTCCCAAACCAATGACCATTATGATTGACGGAAAACGCAACCTGGGAATACTTCTCAAACCCGGCTATGATGATGATGAAAATGAAGAAGGATTGGAAGCCATTCAGGTTGCTTAAATAATTACCTGGTTTTCTTTTAAACAATCAGCCGTAAGGCAGGAATGTATCGGCAAAATGCCAATGATATCGCCCGGTTTGGTTTGATTTATTACTGGTGAAGGCATTTTTACAATTCCGTGTTCCTGCGAAAGTGCGGAAACATAAGCCCCGGCTATTGGTTCACTCCATGTGTTTTTTTCAAGTTTGACAACGTAACCAAATAGGTTAAAACCATTGTCGGCAGCAATCAATTCTTTTGAGAAATGAACTGAACCGCCGTAAATGACCAATTCATTCCTTTCAGGATGAACAGCTACAACCGGGCAAACTACTGCAACAGCAATCTCATTCAATGAACACGAGCCGATGTGGTATTGCATCACATCATAATACGCAAAATTCCCGGGCCTGATTTCATCAAAACCATCAAAATTATCAGCCAGGCTGCATGAAGGCGTATCGCCATAACTAGTGATTATATTTGGAAAACTGCCAATAAATTGATGCTTTAAACTATTCAGCTTATCTCTGGCATCATTTATAATTGAAAGAATTTCGGCTTTGCCTTTTGCTGAATAAGTGTTTCCTGCATGAGTCAGAAAACCTTTGAAATCAATATATTTTGATTTTGAAAAAACGGAAACAATTTTATCAATTTCAGTTTTATTTTCCGGCAGCAAGCCCGTTCGGTGGTAGCCTGTATCTATTTTAATAAAAACTCCGACTTTGTTTTTTATTTTTTCTAGAAGGAATTGTGCAGAATATTCAGATTCTACCAACAAGTTCAGTTGAATTCTTGAAGCTAAAATGTTGATTTTTTCAATTTCACGAAGGTTGACAGGGAAAGCGATTGTTATATCTTTCCAGCCTGCATCAATAAAAAATTCAGCCATCGAAACCGATGAAACCGTTATTTTAGAAACACCTTTTTTTCTAAAAATATTACCAACTTCAACAGATTGGTGCGTTTTAAAATGTGGCCTGAAAATGGTTCGACCAGGAACAATTTTTGCAAGCATCCTGTCGATGTTGGCTTCAACTTTCTTGTGGCTAATGATAAGTGTTGGTTGGCTGAGCATTTTTTTAGATTATTGAATATAGAATCCAGAATTAAGAAGGGCATCTATTTTAATCTTCGGTCTTCCGTCTTCGGTCTTCCGTCTTCCGACTTTCTTCAACAAATTTACATTAATACCGTTTCATTTTATACTTTTGAAAAAAAAGCAAGAAATGAAAAACGTAGCTTTTATTTTAATTACTGGAATACTGTTCCTCAACTCATGCGGCGAGGGCAAAAGGGAAATAATTGCAGAAAAAATCCAGTACGATGTCAATATCAAAAGCCCTGATGCTGAATATGATTGGTGGATACAAAACCTGGTTGGCCCCGAGCGTGAAAAACTGGTTGATTACCTGATTGATGGCGCAATTTCAGGAAAATTCCAGGCTTATGATTATTATAACAACCCTCTAAACCCAATTGAAATCCTTAGTATCATTTCAGATACTGTGGTGATGAGCATTGTGGATACCCAGCCCCCTTATGATTATCACGATACGGTTGTTGTAAGCACTATTGAAAAGGCCGATATTCTTAGGCTCAGGTTTTTGGAAGAATGGAAAATCAACCCCGAAAACTTGCAATTCGAAAAGAAAGTTCTCGGCATTGGGCCGGTTGCCCGCAGGCTCGACCCGCAAGGTAATGAACGCTGGCAGCCCCTTTTCTGGATTTATACCGACCAGGATTTTTTAAAAGAAATAAATTCTAACAAACAATAATTATGAAAACTATATCACTAAACCAGGTTACAAAAACGCAAGTCAACATGGCTGGAGCGGAAAAAGCCTGGAAACAAATGCCTTTGTCTCAAGCCGATGGCGTTCCTGTATATTCTTACCGTGTATTTACCATTGAGCCGGGCGGATTTACTCCGTATCACCAGCACCCTTACGAGCACATGAATTACATCATTGAAGGCGAGGGAGCGTTGGTGGATGTGGATGGCAATGAAAAACCGTTAAAAGGCGGCGACTTTGCCCTCGTCAACCCCAGCGAAAAGCACCAGTACCGCAACAAATCTAAGGACAAGCCTTTCGTGATGATTTGCGGTGTACCGAAAGAATTTGAATAATCAATTGGTTTTCCTGCTGATGAATTTGCCGACCAAAACGGCAACAATCATTGCCAAATACAATTGCCCGGAAACGCTAAAAAAAATGGACATCGAGCGGGCAAATGGGCTTAATGGGGTTATATCGCCATAACCAAGTGTTGACAGGGTTACAAAGGTGAAATAAACAAAGTTCGACATACCCTGAAGAGCAGTATCGGGCATGTTAAAAGCTCCTGGAAAATCCTTATAAATTGTGTAAAAAATCAGTGAACCGGCTATTCCAAAAAGCAGGTAAGCATTGATTGATTCAGTGAACTCAAGTATTGTAACCACCTTGCTCACAACTACTTTTTTCATCAATTTCACAATAATATAAAAGAAAAATATGAAGGTAGTTATTGAAGCGGCTTTCATCAGGAAAGGCAAGTTCATCAATTCAGAAATCCAAAGTACAGCAATGGCTGAAACGGGAATCCACGCAAACCTTTTATTGCCCTCGGTGGCTGAAATATACGAGAAAATGAAAATTATAGTAATAACTATGCTGTAATAGATATCTTTGGTGTGAGCCTCTGGAATTAGCCCCAGAATAAAAATATAGATAATACACAAACCTAGTAAATACACACTAAGAAGGGGCCTTGTAAAGAGTTTCATATCGTTCCTGGTTTTTCTGATACCAAAAATAGGGTTTTTCATACTGAATCATATAACTGCGCCTTTCTTTTTTACCTTTGCTGGCTAAATATTTGAAAAACTGAATTTTGGCTTACCAATACCATACACTTAACAACAGCATCCGCATCATCCACCGCTTTGAAAAAAGCAATGTTTCGCATGTGGGCTTAATGGTGAATACCGGAACCCGCGACGAAACCGAAAAAGAAAGCGGAATGGCGCATTTTATCGAGCACATGGTTTTTAAGGGAACAAAAAAGCGTAGCTCGTGGCATGTGCTGAGCAGGATTGAAAATGTTGGTGGCGAAATGAATGCATTTACCACAAAGGAAGAAACCTGCCTGCACGCTTCATTTCATAGCCCTTTTTATGAAAATTGTATCGAACTTTTCTCTGACATTACCTTCCATTCTGTTTTTCCTGATAAGGAAATTAAAAAGGAAAAGGATGTCATTATTGATGAAATTAATTCCTACAACGACAACCCTTCTGAGCTGATTTACGATGATTTTGAAGGGCAATTATTTAAAAACCATGCACTTGGGCATAATATTTTAGGAAGCCTCGAAACAGTTGAAAAATTTTCCCGGCAGGATATTTTCAGATTTATCAACAAGAATTATAGCACGAATCAAATGGTGCTGGCCTCCGTTGGTGATATTGATTTTAAAAAGCTGGTGATGCTGGCTGAAAAATATTTTGGCGCAATCCCCAAATCAGAAAAGGAAACAAAACGAATTCCATTTACAAACTATCAACCTGAGCAGAAGCGGTTTGAAAAAGATTCTTACCTAACGCATTTAATAATGGGAAACCTGGCTTACCCCCGCAGCCACCCTAAAAAATCGGGCATGGTTTTGCTGAATAACTTGCTTGGCGGGCCGGCAATGAACACGAGGCTTAACCTTGCCATTCGCGAAAAACATGGCATTGGCTATACCATCGAGTCGGCATACCAGCCTTATTCTGATACCGGGGTTTTCGCTATTTATTTGGGAATAGACAAAAAGCAACTTGAAAAAAGTATTTTTTTGGTAAATCAAGAATTGAAGAAACTTCGGGAAGTGAAACTGGGCAGCATCCAGCTTCATCGCCTGAAACGCCAGGCTATTGGGCAGTTTGCCATTGGTAACGAATCGCGCTTGAACGAAATGCTGGGCATTGCCAAAAGCCACCTTTACAAGCCTGTTGTAAGGACTATTGAAGAAATTATTACTCAAATTGAAAAAGTTTCTGCTGAAGATTTGATAGAGGTTGCAAACGAAATTTTT
>DATCTB010000345.1:0-5583 GCA_036568185.1 Bacteroidales bacterium
CTTTTCTGAGAGTTTCTTTCGAAATGCCTTGCCTTATAAGGGAGAAGAGTTTAGGTGTGAATTCTTTTTTCATTTTATAGCCTCTGTATTACGACTATACGCAGTTTTGCTAATAAGGAAAAACCAGGCATTCTGCGAATACGCAATTGTTTTGAAAAGTAGGGTTAAATATTTTTTTATAGGATTTTATTAGTTCGCACCTGAGTTTTGAAAATTTAACTGTTTTTCAAAAATCAATTTGAATTTATTACTCTGCTTAATCAAATTTTGACGAATATGCATGGCATTTATTCAAAAATTAGAATTTCAAAGTCAGCACTATTTGCATGTTAAATTATTCAGGCAGAATATTATCCCTCTTATATACTTGCATTAAATTATTCATGAAAAACCAATTATTTGGTTGAAACAAACATACAAAATTCGGCTCAAAGACTATGAGTTGAAAAAGAAAGTTTGAAAGTTTTATTATAATATTTTATGTCGGAATTCAAATTGTTTCCTTTCTGAAAAAAAATTTAATTACAGAAGAATTTTTATTGGTAATGATGCAGATAAATATACTGAAAAGAAGGTTCAAACCCTTCTCTTGCAATACTATATAATAAGAATTAAAAACGCCGCTTCTAAGTTAGGAAAACTACTTCCAAGAAGATTCTCATCGTCCGCTCACATCTAAGTATTTTTATTTGAAATTAGGGGAATAGTTTGAAAATCAAAATAATATATTTTCCTGTGTCGGAATTTTAATTAGTTTTGATTTATTCTAAATAACAGACTTTTACTAAGATTACTTTATAATACTGATTATGCATAAAACGAACTTTATTTTTGGATTGATAATTCATGCAATATTTATTTTTTCAATCCAGGCGCAAGCCCAGGTTCAAACAACCGGAACGCCTGGCTCGCCCTCTGCCACAACTACTATTGATGGAAAGCAACTGCCACCACCAGATCCCAAGTTTGAGGGTGTTATAAAGATGCAAGCCTCCGAATCAACACCCTGGTGGGCTCCACGTGTTGTGCCACCCAAGGGTGCCCCCAATATACTGCTTATTATGACCGACGATGTTGGCTACGGAGCTCCTTCTACTTTTGGTGGTGTTATACCTACTCCAGCGCTCGATCGCATTGCACAGATGGGTTTGCGTTATACTAATTTTCACTCTACATCCCTTTGCTCACCTACCCGCGCAGCCTTAATTACCGGCCGTAACCACCATGTAGATGGTTTTGGCGTTGTGAGCGAAGGATCTACGGGATACCCTGGCTATAATTCTACCATCAGGCAAGAAAACGGAACCATCGGGAAAATCCTGACAGAGAATGGGTACGCAACCGGATGGTTTGGCAAAAACCACAATACTCCGTTTTTTCTTTCTACACCAGCAGGGCCCTTTAATCAATGGCCGACAGGTTTGGGTTTCGAATACTTTTATGGATTCATTGGGGGCGATGCAAGTCAGTGGCAACCTAACCTGTATCGCGGAACAACTGAGATTTTTCCTTTCGAGGGCAACCCCGGATGGAACCTGACCACTGCCATGGCAGACGAGGCAATCCATTATATGAAGCAACTAAAAGAGATTGCACCCGACAAACCTTTCTTTGTTTATTATGTCCCTGGCGGAACACATGCACCGCACCATCCAACTCCTGAATGGATAAAGAAAATCAGCGATATGCATTTGTTTGATAAAGGTTGGAATGAAATCCGTGAAACTATCTTCGCCAACCAGAAACGTCTGGGTATTATGCCCGAAAATGCTCAACTTACTCCCTGGCCCAAAGTTTTGCCTTTGTGGGATACTTTGAGTGTGATGGAAAAGAAACTTTTTATCCGGCAAATGGATGTTTATGGTGCCTACCTGGCTTATACAGATTATGAGTGCGGACGTGTAATACAAGCTGTTGAAGATCTTGGCGAACTCGACAATACCCTGATAATTTATATTAGTGGTGACAATGGTGCCAGCGCTGAAGGGCAGCTTAATGGTACACCCAATGAATACACCACTTTAAATGGTGTGTCGGTGCCGGTGAAAACTCAATTCCTTTGGTACGAGGTATGGGGTTCTGACAAAACTTACCCGCATTTTGCTGCCGAATGGGCATGGGCAATGAGTACCCCTTTCAAATGGGTGAAGCAAGTGGCATCCCACTTTGGAGGTACAGCGCAAGGACTGGCCATGTCGTGGCCGGGCCATATCAACGATCCGGGAAGCATTCGCCGCCAGTTTCATCATGTTATTGACATAGTGCCCACTATTCTCGACGCAACTGGAATTCCGGCTCCTGAAATGATAGATGGAATTGAGCAGCGTCCGATGGATGGCGTCAGTATGACCTATACATGGGATCCGGCAAATGCACATGCTCCATCGCAGCGAACAACCCAATATTTCGAAATGCTTGGAAACAGGGCAATATACCACGACGGCTGGATAGCAGCAACAACCCCGGCAAACCTTCCGTGGAAATTGAGTTTTGGCACTCCGCCTGATGTAATCACCGGGTATAACTGGGAGTTGTATAATGTTTATGAAGATCCTACGGAATACAATGATCTTGCTGCACAAATGCCTGATAAGCTAAAAGAAATGCAGGATTTGTTTTATGAAGAAGCTGCAAAAAACGATGTTTTACCCCTTGATAACTCAACCCTAACACGAATGATGGCGCCCAGGCCTAACCTCACTGAGGGGCGCAATGAATTCAATTATTACGGAACTATGAGTGGGATACCAAACAGTGCTGCTCCCAACATCATGTTTAAATCATATACGATAACCGCAGAAATAACCGTTCCCAAAGGTGGTGCAGAAGGCGTTATCGTTGCCCAGGGTGGCCGAACCGGAGGCTACGCTTTACTTTTGAGTCAAAGGTTTAACTGGTGGTCTGAAGCTGATTTTTTCAGAAACCTGGGCTTGGCGGCTCTCGTATTAGGTTTAATTTTGGTAATGCGAGGACGCAAAAAGCGTTGGTCACGGTTCAAAATGATTTTGAGTTCAATCATTTTAACTTTTGGCTCTATTCTTTTATTGGCCGTAATTATTACCCATGTTTTCAGGGTTGGCGAAGGCAGGCCGGTTTTCATTTACAACTTGCTCGACCTCAAACATACTGTGTGGTCAGGGCCTTCGTTAAATTCAGGCAAACATACCATTGTTTTTGATTTCAAATCTGATAGCGCAGGACTCGGTGTGGGCGGAACCGGTATTCTTTTGGTGGATGGTAAAAAAGTTGCAAGTAAACACATGGAACACACCACACCTGTGACCTTTTCAGCGAGCGAAACTTTCGACATAGGCAAAGACACACGTACTGGTGTTTCTCTTTTGAAATACCGCTATGAATCTCCTTTTGAGTTCACGGGTATTATTGATAAACTGAGTTATAACCTCGGGCCACCACATCCTATGGCTGATAAAGACAAACCCTTGACTAAGGAAGATAATGAGCGGATTCAGTCTATGGCAGATTCTGCTGGAGTTGAGAATTAGATGTAATAGATTCATTATTAAATTCAAAATATTATGAAAACATTTCTGTCAATAACTGCATTCCTGGAAGGTATAACAGGTGTTGTCCTAATTCTCGTGCCCCAATGGATAGTTTATTTATTGTTCTCCATTCCTCTTGAAGGTACAGGTGGAATGATTGCTGCCCGTATCGCCGGGATTGCGATTATTTTTTTAGCACTTCTTTGCTGGTTCTCAAGAAATGAAAAAAGCAACCACATATTAATGACTTCATTGCTGTTTTATAACCTCGCGATTATCGCCATTTTTTTGGATGCATTTTTTGTTCACTACTTATCTGGTTTCTTTTTTTGGCTGGTGGTTTTGGCACATACTGCCCTAGGTGTTTGGGGATTGTTTGTTATGCGGAAACATTGAATTTTTTTTGCGAACCAAGAAAATATTACAATTCACATATGGAGAATCCGCACAAATGAGGATTTATTCTGTGCTTGTTTAACCGTTCGTCAACTCCTCCACCAACTTCAAATTCTTCTCCTCAATACTTTGAAAAATTTCTTTTTCAAAAGCCGCAAATTCCGATTTTGATTTACTGAATTTGATATTGCCGTCTTCCAGGAAATGGATGCTATCGCAAAGGTTGGTCAAAGTTTCGATGATGTGGGAAGTGATGATGATGGTTTTACCTTGTTCTTTCAGTTTAAGCAACACCATCCTTAAAATCCGGGTGCTTTCAATATCAAGGCCGTTAAATGGTTCATCCAAAATCATAACTGGCTTATCTTGTTTTAGTGTTCCCATCAATGCCAGCTTCTTTTTCATCCCGCTTGAGTAATTGTCAATCAATTCGTCCAAGGGCAAAAGAAAAAGTTCATTCCATTTTCCCGTTAGGAAATCTTTGTTTTTAAACAATTGCAAATATTCACGCCCGGTGATGTTGCTATAGAAATAATTTTCGGTAACCAGGTAGCTGAAATGTTTTTTGGTTGCCTTTTCACCCTTGTAAAGAATTATTCCGGAAACAGGACGTTTTAAGCCAAATATTGCATTCAGCAAAGTAGTTTTTCCTGAACCATTCAAACCTACAATGCCGTGTATTTTGCTTTCTTCTATCTTCAAATTCAAGCCTTTGATTACTGGTTTGTCGAGCTGATATGAAACTACCAGTTGCTTAATTGAAATCATCGAGGTAAGGATTAAGGTTAGAAATAGATTGATAATAAAAGCGCACAGATAGTATCCACAAAAGTGGAACCAGGAATGGAAGAAACAAACTCATAGCACCAATGGCAGTGAAAATTTGTCCGGCAATGAGTTGCTGGTTAGGTTTGTAAAAAGCATATTTCAGAAAAATGGCATACCACAAAATAAAAGAAATGAGAACATATTCAATTAGTGGGATGTACCACAATTCGGGATGAAATAGCACAAAAGCCAGCACCAACGGCAAAAGCATGCAAGAGATAATCACCTGAGCGATGACAATCTTTCTAAAAAGAAATCGTTTTGGACTGAGTTCAGGGCTTAACAGGATTGATAGCGGTTCACCTGATTCAAAAAAGTTTACCACAATAAGCGAGAGCAGCATAATAGCAATAGGAACGCTCCCAACATACCACGAAGTGGACAAGCCAGTTAGCCAAACAATTATTCCAAAAATAAAATACTTCCTTACGCCAGCTTTCCATTCGAAGGCTTCATCCGGAATAGCCCGGATAATTCTATTGTTCAATCCTTTTTTTTGAAACGAAAATCCAAAAAATGGAATTGCGGCAATAGTCAAAAGTGCAGCTGTGACTAATTCAAAGAACTGAAAGTATAATAAACAAACCAACAAAGGAAAAGCCAACAGGGCATATTCAAAAAAGAAAACCATGCGGAAATTGATAAAGTTTACTTTCAGAAATTGTTTATCGGGCCTTTTTATATGAATAATGAATATGGAAGCCAGGTAAGCAGCACTTATCCACTTGTTCCATTCAGGCATTGAAAGATAAGTGTAAAGTGCCATTAGAAAGAAAACTATCAGAAAAACAACAAACAAACTTCTTAACAATCCCAACCCTGAACCGGCTCTGTATGCTTGCTTAATGCGGAT
>DATCTB010000346.1:0-2201 GCA_036568185.1 Bacteroidales bacterium
AAACAACTGTATTGTACCTTTCCATCAATTAAAACTGAAACATCATTGGTCGTCAATTTCTGAACCAGGGCGAATGCATTTTGCCCTTCAACCCAAAACTCGCCCATGTGCGAAACATCGAAAACGCCTAATTTTTCGCGAACAGTTTCATGTTCAGCATTTATCCCTTCAAACTGAACCGGCATATCGTACCCGGCAAATTCAACCATTTTTCCACCCATTTGGTAATGCATGGCATTCAGCGCTGTTTTTTTCATTAGTTTATCTATTTTTTTAAGAATGTAAAATTAAGAAAATTGAGCGGTCAATCTGAAAATATTCAGTATTGTTTGAAATAAATTTTCAACAAATATTTATATTGAATTTCAATTGATTAAATGCTATTTCTATTATGTAAAACCATTTTATTATTTTTTAAAATCTATTTTCGCCCAATCGATTTTCCATTTTTTAAATTCAATACCTTTGTCAATCCAAAAACACCGAAAATGTCACCGCTTTTCAATCACCTGCTTATTCCTTTTATTATTGCCATGGTCTTGGCAATTACTATGGGTGGCAGCGGAACAGGCCCGGCTTTTTCCGTTGCTTATGGTTCCAATGTCATTAAAAAAAGCCTGATACCCGGATTATTTGGAATATTCGTTTTTTTGGGAGCTATACTTGCCGGAAAAGGGACCGCAAGCACTATAGGAAAAGAATTGCTCAACCCCGATTTGATGACTTACACGCTGGTTTCCATTGTATTATTCTCGGTTACCATTGCCATGCTGATTGCCAATCTTGCCGGAATTCCGCAATCAACCAGCCAGGCTACCGTTATGGCAGTAACGGCTCCTGCTCTTTATTTTCACCAGCTTAATACCGAAAAATTATTTCTGGAAATTATTCCAACGTGGTTCATTCTTCCAATTGTTTCTTTCGCACTTTGTTTTCTTTTTGGAAAATATATTTACGTACCGATGCGGAAAAGAGGCTACTTACTTTCAAAGGCGTTTAATGAAAGTAAAGTAGTAAAAGGTTTGATTATATTGATGTCGCTGTATGTTGCTTTTTCAATTGGGGCCAACAACGTTGCCAATGCTTCAGGGCCAATTGCTTCCATGACTATCAACGAACTCGGCCTTCATAACCAGGACAGCAATTTTATTTTAATTATGATATTGGCCAACCTGGTTGTTGCGCCCAGTTTTGGCCTTGGAAGTTCAATTTTTGGTCAAAAAATACTGCATAATACCGGCAAGGAAATAATTTTATTTGGGAAGTTTGAAGCCATTTTTATAGCCTTCATTACTGCCAGCCTGTTGATTCTTGCCTCGGTCACCAAAGGCATTCCTTCTTCTTTGGTACAGTTGAATGTGGCTGGAATTATTGGTTTTGGGGTTGCTAAATTGGGTTCGAAAAATATTTTTAAGAAAACTGCGGTCAATAAGTTCTTTTTCATTTGGGTGCTTTCGCCCATCATATCGTTCTCACTGTCTTTTCTGCTTATTTGGGTTGCAGATAAACAAGGATATCTTACTTTCTAAACGTTTTTAATTTTTTTCTTTTTAAAAATGAGCCAAAAGCCGAACAATTTTGTATTTATTACCGGAGCTTGTGGCTTTGTCGGGGGTTTTCTTGTTAAAAAACTTTTAAGGGAAACGGACTTTAAGTTAATTCTGAACTGCAGAAGCAATAAAATTGAAGAAGAAGAAAATAAGCGTATTCTTTACACATCAGTCGATTTGCAGAATAAAAATGAAATGCATTCAATGTTCCTTCAACACAAACCGGATAGGATCATTCACCTTGCAGCAATGGCAAGGTTGGGCGAAGGAGAAAAGTTTCCTGATGAGGCTTTCCGCACTAATGTATTGGCAACAAATAATTTGATACTATTGGCGGCAAAATATGATGTAATAACTTTGTTGTATATTTCATCAGATTTGGCGAGACCACCGGTTTCTGTTGTGGGAATTACAAAGTATTTGACAGAAGCGGCAATTCAAAATATTTTTTTTCAAAATATAAATTTAATTACCCTGCGTTTGCCCAATGTGTCGTTTTCTCCAGGCTCAGTGCATTTGATTTTTGAGCGACAGATTAGGGAAGGAAAACCGCTGACTATCACTCATCCAGCAATGACACGGCGCTTTATCAGTGGCGAAGAAGCTGCAGATTTTATATTATACGCTTTAACATTTGGGAAGAATAAAGAT
>DATCTB010000347.1:0-2022 GCA_036568185.1 Bacteroidales bacterium
GCAAGGCTGCAGCCTTTGAAAAAAATTGTTTGCCTGATACCTGGCCCGTCATGTATTGCGTAATGTTTTATATCGTAAATAATACCTTTCATAGGAGTTTTGTTTGGTTAAAAATAGGAAATGAAAATAAGTGGATTTAAAAAATCCAGCATTCGTAGAGGCCCTTGCCGGGAATATGGGATAAGTGGTTGAAAACCATGGTAAATTTAGTATGATATTTCATGCAAATGTACGTTAAAAACGATTGAAAATGCAAATAGTTTAGCTAGTAGATTTTAAAATTGTATTGTTTTTATAAAATTTATTTTTGTGTACTAGTGGTTCATTATTTTATAACAGTTCATTCGCCAAATTAGCCAATTCCGACCGCTCTCCCTTTTCCAGCCTGATGTGCGCGTAGATTTCGTGGTGTTTGATTTTATCAATCAAATACGACAAGCCGTTTGATTGCGAATCGAGGTAAGGCGTATCAATCTGGTAAATATCACCTGTAAAAATGATTTTCGTGTTTTCACCGGCACGGGTAATAATTGTCTTTACTTCATGCGGTGTCAGGTTTTGTGCTTCATCCACTATGAAAATAACATTCGAAATGCTTCTGCCACGGATGTAAGCGAGTGGGGTTATCATCAGTTTTTCGCTTTCGATGGCATCACTTATTCGTTTGTATTCTTTGTCTTGTTCGCCAAATTGGTTCTGAATAAACTTCAAATTATCCCATAGTGGCTCCATGTATGGATTGATTTTCGAGTTGATGTCGCCGGGCAAGTAGCCAATGTCTTTGTTGCTCAATGGAACTATTGGTCTTGCCAGGTAAATTTGTTTAAAATTCCGCCGTTGTTCCCAGGCACCGGCAAGGGCAAGGAGGGTTTTACCAGTCCCCGCAACGCCCTGCAGGGTTACCAGTTTAACTTCAGGATTCATGATTGCATGCAGGGCAAAAACCTGCTCGGCATTGCGCGGCATAATGCGCGAAATGGCTTGTTTTTCAACCCTTTCAATTCTCTGTGTAATGGGATTGTAATATCCAATTGCAGAAGCCCGTTCGCTTTTCAAAATAAAATAATGGTTGGGGTAGGGATTTTCAACACCAATATCAGTAACCGCACAAAACCCTTGTGCATAAAGGCTGTCAATCACTTCCGGCACCACATCATCCACTACAGTGGTTCCTGTGTAAAGTGATTCAATATTTTTAATTTTCCCTGTTTCGTAATCCTCGGCCTGGAGGTCAAGCGATTTGGCTTTGAGGCGCAGGTTGATGTCCTTACTTACGAGGATAACTTTCTTTTTCGGGTTTTCTTCGGTAAGTTTCAGCGCTGCATTTAGGATACGATGGTCGGGTTTGTCTTCACCAAAAAGGAGGGTTGTGTCGCGAGTTCCTTTTTCAATCATGACCACTTTAAAGCGTCCTTTTTCCGGCCCATTAATGCGGCGCCAATCGGTCATGGTGTACTTGCCTGAAATTTTATCCATCTCGCGGATAAATTCACGGGCTTCAAAGTTTTTGGTGTCGTTGCCTTTTTTAAAATTGTCCAACTCTTCGAGCACTGTAATGGGGATTGCAACGTCGTTATCCTCGAAAGTGTTGATTGCATTGTGGTTGTAAAGGATGACAGAAGTGTCGAGGACGAATATCTTATTTGACTTACTTCCCAGATCCTTATCGGCGATCTTTTTAGCCATAATTTTCTTTTTTGGGTTCGTGCCTTAAAAATACTGGTTATATGCTTTTTTTTTCGCGGTAGCAAAATGAGTTTCAAACATTAGGCGGTTAACAAATTTTTTTAGAGAAGTAAAGCTGTCATATTGAAGGCTTTAGGCATTTAGGCTTTAGGCTATTAGGCTGTAGGCTGTTAGGAGGGATATGTAATTCTGTAGCCATTCAGTTGTCATTCGGTTGTCATTCAATGGTCATTCAGTTGCCTTTTGGGAACAGTTTAATTGCGAGGAGTCTTCGACGAAGCAATCTCATCTTATAAAAAAAGGAAACTAAATAAAGAAAAGCGCAACACCTGCCAC
>DATCTB010000348.1:0-2153 GCA_036568185.1 Bacteroidales bacterium
ATGGAAAAAAAGGAAGCCCGAAATTTTACTTTAAAAACTTTTGCCTTAAGCAAAATGGGATATATTGGTTTATTCTTACTTGTTTTTTCAGGAGGATATTTAATGACGCCTTACTGGAAGGTGCTTGCCGATATGCCCATGCTGATAACCAAGCTAACGCTGGTTTTGGTTTTAATTATTGAACTTTTTATTATCCATTCTTTTGTTGCAAAAGCAAAAAAAGGAAGTGATGAAACCAGTTTGAAGACAATCAAAATAGTAGGAAGGCTCGCATTAATTACCACTTTGGTAATTGTAACACTTGCGGTTACGGTGTTTCATTAAAACTGATTTTCTGAAAAGAAAATAAATGATTACAAGTAGCTTCAAATTGGCCAAACCAAAATTTTACATTTCTGCTGAATGGCAGCTTATCCTGCTTTTTGCTTTTCTGAAATTGCTGGTTCATTTTCTCACTTATTCCAATTTCGAACTCCACCGCGATGCTTATTTGTATTACGCCCAAAGCCAGCACCTCGCCTGGGGTTATATCGCCGTTCCGCCCTCTATTGCGATTGTTGGAAAGATAGCCACATCCATTTTTGGTAATACAGTTTTTGGCTTGCGTTTCTTTCCGGCATTAATTGGCGCTCTGAATATTGTAGTTATCGGTTTGGCGGTTAAAGAATTGGGAGGCAAAAGGCTTGCTATTTCACTGGCTAGCCTGGCTTTTTTATTATCGCCTTCCTATTTGCATGTCAATGCATTATTTCAACCGGTCAGCTTTAATCAATTTTACTGGCTGCTTTCCTGTTATTTGATTCTTTTAATGGTAAAAAAGAATGAACCAAAATATTGGATATGGATTGCACTTGTATTTGGAATTGGTTTTCTGAATAAATATTCTATTGTTTTCTTTTTCGCTGCTTTTGCTATTTCCCTGCTCATTTCACGGCACCGAAAGCTTTATATTTCAAAATATTTTCTTTTCGCGCTAGCAATTGGATTTGTAATTATCCTGCCGAATTTAATTTGGCAATACCAGCACAACTGGCCGGTAATGATGCACATGGCCGAATTGCGTGAAACTCAACTGGTGCATGTGCAGCTTTCTGATTTTTTTCTTGCCCAGTTTTTAATGAACATTCAAGCTATTTTATTGTGGTTAGGGGCACTTTTGATTTTGTTTTTTTATAGAAAAGAAGCCCAATATCGCGTGTTTGCATTTACTTATATTTTCATTATTTTATTCATTGCTGCCGGAAGCGGAAAGGCTTATTATACGCTTGGTATTTATCCAATTCTATTTGTTTTTGGGGCATATTTCACTGAAAAATATATTAAAAAATACCTGGACTATGTCTTTGTCTTTATGGTAATTTCTATGTGTGTTGCTTTGTATATTTCACTTTCATTTGATGGAATTCCAATCACCACTTTTGAAAAAGCTGAGAAAAAAGGCGCTTTTCGCTGGGAAGATGGTGTGATGCATGATATTCCACAAGACATGGCCGACATGACGGGCTGGAAAGAAATTGGGGAAACAGTCAGCGATATCTATGTTAGCCTTGGGCCTGAAAACAAAAACAATTGTGATATTTTTTGCGACCACTACGGACAAGCCGGTTCGGTTATGTTTTATGGTAAAAAAGAAAATATTCCTCAACCCATTTCTTTTAATGGTAGTTTTATTTTCTGGTCGCCCGATAGCCTGACGAAGCAATACATGATAGTAGTTTCAGAACCTGTTGAAAACATTGCTGAAGCAGATAGTATCTTGCAACAACGATTTGAAAAAATAACGCTTAAAAAAATAATCAACAACCCTTATTTCAGGGAAAATGGAACCCTGATTTATTTGTGTGAATTTCCAAAAAAGGAAACTAAGAAGTCTTATAAAGATTTTATTGGAGAATTAAAAAACAATTACCGAAGGAAATAAAAAAATGGACATCACTCTACGCCAGGAATCTTCAAAAGATTATCTGCAGGTATTTAACTTGGTGGAAAAGGCTTTTTCCACTTTAGAAATCAGCGACAAAACGGAACAGTTTTTAGTAGAAAGGCTAAGAAAATCTTCAGCTTTTATTCCTGAATTATCAATAGTTGCAATAATTGAAAACAAGGTTGTAGGTCATATCTTGCTGACTAAAATCAAAATTAAAAAAGGAGAA
>DATCTB010000349.1:0-8399 GCA_036568185.1 Bacteroidales bacterium
CCTTGTTTGCTCAACGTAAAATCCATCAAGCTAAAAACGTCCATTTTGTGAAGCGAGCACATCCATTCAGTGAATTCATCCAGTTTTCCGGCAGCATACACCCCACCAATAACTGCACCCATTGAAGTGCCCGAAATAGAAGTGATTTCGTAACCTCTCGTAATAAATTCCTGGATAGCACCTATATGTGCATTACCTCTTGCTCCACCTGAGGAAAGAACCAAAGCTATCTTTTTCTTTTCAGACATTTAGTACCTAGCAATACGGGTTAAACAGATACAAATGTACCAAAGTAAACCCTTACTATGAATATAACTAGCGAAGTTTTGGTTATTAACCTTATTATACGACTGAAAGTAACTATTTATTTGGTTAAAGTTAGTTTACTATCTTTGAGACGTTTAAGCGTTTCATAATTTAATTAACCACAAATGGAAATCACTAGGACTTTTGATATAGTTGACCAACTATTCAAAGAAAAACAAAGAGAAGATATTCTTGCTGTAAAACGCAATGGGAAATGGGAAAAATTCAATACAAATCAATACAAAGAATTTGTTGATAATTTTAGTTACGGTCTTTTAGAATTAGGTTTAAAAAAAGGCGACAAAATTGTTACCATCTCCAACAACCGGCCTGAATGGAATTTTGTTGATGCAGGAATGGCGCAAATTGGGGTGGTTCATGTTCCTATTTATCCAAACCAGGTGGATAATGAATACGAGCATATACTTTGCCATTCGGATGCCCGGCTTATTATTGTTTCTTTTCAGGAATACTATGACAGAATAAAAAAAGCACTCAAAAAAGCCACGAATATTGAGAAAGTCTATGCATTCGACCATGTGCCTGGAACTTCAAATTGGATGGAAATTATTGAAACCGGAAAAGCAAATGCCGATAAAAATAAGGACAAGCTGGCTTCAATTAAAGCAAGCATTCAGCCCGATGATTTGATGTCAATTATCTACACATCAGGAACTACCGGGCTTTCAAAAGGCGTAATGCTTAGTCATCGAAATTTTATATCCAATATAGAAGGAGCAATTCCGGCCTTGCCAGTTGCCCAGGATGGAATATTTTTAAGTTTTCTTCCGCTTTGCCATGTATTTGAACGCCTGGTTAATTACCTGGTTCAAACTAAAGGAGTTGGGGTTTACTATGCCGAAAGCGTTGAAACTATTGGCGACAATTTACGTGAAGTTCACCCAAATGGTTTTGCGGCAGTTCCGAGAGTGATTGAACGGCTTTACGACAAATTAATTCTAAAAGGAAAAGAGTTAAAAGGAATAAAAAAGGGCCTGTTTTTCTGGGCTGTAAACCTTGGATTGAGATATGAGCTCAACGGCCAAAATGGCGCCTGGTATGAATTCCAAAGAAAAATTGCCGACAAATTAATTTATTCCAAATGGAGGGCTGCCCTGGGCGGAAATCTTGAAATAGTTGCTTCCGGAGGAGCCTCTTTGCAGGAAAGATTGGCCCGCGTGTTTAATTGTGCTGGAATATCAATCCAGGAAGGATACGGGCTCACTGAAACTTCTCCGGTTATTGCTGTGAATTATAAATATTTTCCAAAAATAAAATTCGGAACCGTTGGCCCTGTTCTTGACAATGTTGAAGTAAAAATTGCTGAAGATGGTGAAATATTGATGAAAGGGCCCAATTTGATGTTGGGTTATTATAAAGACCCTCAAAAAACTAAAGAAGTTATTGACGAAGATGGCTGGTTTCATACAGGTGATATTGGGATGCTGGATGAAAATAATATTCTTAAAATAACAGATAGAAAGAAGGAAATATTTAAGTTATCAACCGGAAAATACGTTGCACCACAGGTTATTGAAAACAAGTTTAAAGAATCTCAATTTATTGAACAGGTGATGGTTGTTGGCCAGGATGAAAAATTTGCGGCAGCAATTGTTTGTCCGGCATTCTTTTTCCTTCACAGTTGGTGTGCAATTCACAATGTTAAATTTCGAGATAACGAACATTTGATTAAAATACCGGAGGTAGTTGCCCGTTATCAAAGAGAGGTAGATAAAATCAATAAAAACTTAAGTTACCACGAACAAATAAAAAAATTCGAACTGGTTAGTGAAGAATGGAAACCTGAAACTGGAGAATTGTCCCCTACCCTGAAGTTAAAAAGAAGACTTTTAATGGTAAAATATAAAACAAAGCTGGACAATCTTTATGGTTATAATTAGAGGCCAGTGTTTTTAGTTTTCATAGAAGAAAATAAAAACATCATTGCATTTTAGTAATTCATTTTTATCACTAAAGTTGTATCTCTGCTTAGTTGAAAAGCAGCATCACTAAACGAAGCTGGCCTGATGGCGCTTGTAAAATTGTTGGAAAATGCATAGCCTTCCTTTGGCATGCCCAGCCAACTTCGGTTCATTTCACCATTGTTGTCCTCATCGTGGTAAATAGTAATTGCGTAGGTTCCAACAGGCAAATCCTGAATTACATAAACCACCACAGATGAATCGGCTGCAATTTCATACCCGGCATACATTTTATCAACATCAAAGTAAGTTTCTTCGCTGTTGAAAACGGCAACCATAATTTTACCGGTAAGGGGACTAATGTTGGTAACTTTCAATATTAGATCAGCGGTTTGGGCACTGATTGAAAAACTTAATAATATGAAGAAAACCAGAACAAAAGTGTATTTTATTTTTAAAAAAACTTTAGCTGTCAATCAATTGCTTATAATTTGTTAAAACTTTTCTATATAGCCCTCCATCTACACATTGAACAACATTCATTCCTGGCTTTTCATTTGCTTCCACAATAATTGGCCCATCATCAGTTATAGCAATATCCCATCCGATCACAAAATTGAAATAAAATAATCGATGTGCTTTGATACAAAGCTCTACTGACTCATTCAAATAAGGAATTTTATAGCCCTCAAAAACAATGTTTGAATCAGGGTGCTCCTCTAATAAGCCAGGCCGATTATCACTAACACTTGTTATAGCATACTTTTTCAGACATGAGTTCTCAATGTCAATACCCGCATAAACAGAACCACTACTCCATGAATCTATTTCCGCTCCATTAGTGGCAAAACTCTGAAATCCGGCAAGATATTTTATATCATCGCCATTCCGGATAGTTACTATCCTAGTCGTGTTTAAAGCTGAATCGTTTATTTTTCTGATATCAAAATGTGAGTCTATTTTACGTTGAATTATACAAATTTTATTTTGCAACTTATTCAAAAAAACATCTTTTGAACACTCCTTACCATTTATTACAAAGTTATTCCCATTTCGTACACAAACCAATATTCCTTCCCCTGCTTCAAGTGCTGTATCCTTTATGATATAAGAACATTTCTCCTTAAAAAGAGTTTCATTAAAGCCTATCTCAGAACCATTGACAATAAATCTGCCATTCACAACCAATATTTCCGTAGGAATAATAGGAATATCATTTGCCGATAATATTGAGGCGGCATAGAACTTATCTTTAGTAATAACGTCAAAATTCAGATCGTTACATTTAGCTTTTATTTTCATGAACCTTTCAGCTCTATTCTTAACTCGATAAAAACGTTTGCGTCCAAAATAATTTTTTACATTATTCTCTTTCAAATTTAGCCCCATTGCATAATACATATTATTGAAATATTTTTCTTTCCAGTACCAATATATCAAATCTGCAAAGACTTGAAATGAACTTTTCAAGTTGCCATTTTTATAATATAATTTTGGTTGTCCAAAAGAATAAACAAACAAGTTGTAAATAGTTGCTAAGTATTTTTTCATATTTCTAAAGAAATCATTTATTTATGAATTTCACCTCTTATGTAATCTATCATCGGTTTAATCTTAATTGCTGACAAGAAAAAGTCCCAATCATTTCGATTAATCCATCCAAAAAGATATAGCGCTATATAATTAATCACAAAGAAAGCAATTGGAAACAAGATTGTTAAAACAACAGAATCATTGACAACATTAGTATATATCAAGAAAAAAACAATAAATGAAATGAACCCAAAAGTAAAAAAACGTGCATTGCTGCTAAAATCAAAAATCGGCATTTTCTTATGAGCAAAAACCACATACAAAATAACCAGGATTGTTCTGCTAATTAAAAAAGCATAGGCTGCTCCTGTTCCTAAAAGGTTTGCAAACCTTGGATCTACTAACAACACCATAAGCACTACGTAGATAATAAGGAAAATGATATTTAATACAGCAACAAGTTTAAACAATCCCAAACCAGTAAGCACATTACCATAGGGTATATTGATTAAATAAAGGAATTGGGCTAATGTTATGATTGTTAAAATATCTATGGATGGTATATATTTATCTCCAAGTATAACCATAACAATAGTTTTAGAATAAATAGCAAGGAATATCATTAATGGCATCACAAAAAGAAAAATGAATCGCTCATATTGACCAATTTTTTCTTTTATTAATTTTTCTTTTTTTTCTTTTATTAGTTTAGAGAAATAGGGATAAAAGAGCATTCCAGCAGAGTGTCCAATGATTAGAAAGTATCCCCCTATCCGAAATCCAGCAGTATAATAACCAACAATTTCTGAGTTCGTTAAATATTGGAGAAGCACTTTGTCAATAGTATTGCTTAAAGTAGTAGCTACAGCAAGTAGCAGTAATGGTGCACTATATTTAAGATACCTTCGAGCTAACTTTTTATCAAATTTTCCAATTTTATAATTTCGATTGAAATACAGGTAAATAGGAATAACTAATACTGCGGAGATCAAATTTATCGATGCTAATGCTATTGAAAGACCACCTAACAAAACAACAATAATCCTTGCAGGTTGAAGAAAAAGATTACGTACGATTTCAGGAATATCAAGTTTGGCTTGTTCCATTTCAGCCATCAAATTCGCTTGTGGGATTTCAGAAAATGTATTAAAAAAAATCATGCCGATAAAAATGAGAATAACAATTTCATGTTCACGGCTTTCAAAAGGAAATTCCAAAACATATTTTTGAATTAAATAATATGAAATTGCAAACCCAAGAAAGAGAATTTTTGAAATAACTGCCAATACTGTGTATGTGCCAACGCATTTGTCTTTATCGTATCCTTCATGCATGATTTTCACATGTGAACTTCCCAAACCAAGGTTGTTTAGAAAACCAAACATACCGACGAATGCTAATCCAAAAGCAATAGTACCCAATACTGTTGGCCCAGCAATACGAGCAACAATAATTGTAGCTGCCATTTGCAAAAACTGCACAAATATTTTGGAAATAAAACTTGTCTTAAGTTTTTGTTTTAACATAAATATTCTATCAATTATTGATAAAAATTATTCTATTGTTAATCGATACTATTCTTTTTCGCATTCAAAAAATCAAAAGCCTGGAGGAATTCATTTCCTGATTTTATTCTTCAAAAACTAATAATGGCAGTTATCCTTTTCCTTTTTGAAAACTATTTGATCATTTTCGCATTTGCGTAGGGAGAGTTAATCTCAATTTTTGGCTGCTTAAGCTCGGGCATATTCAATAAATCTACTAATTCAAGATACTCAGGCATGTAATTCGCATCGTGCCATATAAGTTTTCTATCCCAATATCCATCAGAAAATTCAGGATAGTCGCCGTAAGTATAACTGATTTCAACTAAACATGGATTTTTATTCTCATCGTAAACAAAATCGTAAGCCATTGATTGAAAATTTAGTTTTTCCGATATTTGGAATGCTATTTCGACCATTCTCATATCGATCTGATCTTTTCTCATATCATAACTATTACTTCCACTCGCCCTGAAATCATTTTTTCTGACGAAGCGTTTAAAGCCATAGGCGCGTTCTCCCACGATTGTAATTCGGGTGTCATAGGTATTTCCTGGTAAAAACTTTTGAAAATATACCTGATTTTTTTGTCTTGTATAATTTGAAAAAGCATTAATTTTCTTTACATATTTATTATAAAAGGGTTTGGCAAAAAATTTAAATATTTTAACAAAATCATAATTATAGGCCTTAATTTTCCCTACTAAATCATAGTAGTGGGGATGAATGCCCTTACCAAAAGCTTTTCGAATTAGTTTTTTAGCATGCCTTTTAGTTTTAATTAATGAAACATTAGTTGAGCCGGCACCTCCTTTTAATTTAAAAACTATAGGAAATTTGGCATTACTTATCCAATCAAGAGCTTTTTCCTTATCCCAAAAAATATATGACTCAGCTACAGGGAATCCAAACTGATTTAATAAATAGTACTGCTTAATTTTATCATCATAATGCCACAATGTAGATTGATTTGGAAAACATTTAATTTTCAGATAATCGTTAATTACTGGCCAAATATGATGAGATAATTTTAAATCATCATCTATTTGAGTAATCTTGGCAATAAAAAAATCAACTTTCTTTATCTTTTCCCAAAACAACAAATCATTAATATCCAGATACTCAAACTCTATGTCGTTATATTCAAGTATTTGCTCATAAACTTTTAAAAATGAACTTACTTTTCCCTTAAAAGGTTTCAAAATACCAACTTTCATAATTTTCTGTGTTCTTTTATATTCAAATATAGTAAGAGGAGTTTGTAAAAATTTGATTCGCCAAAAGTATAGAATGGTTTTATATATACCAAACATATTTACTAATGCAAGTTTAGAATTATTTACATCTTAATATTCAATATTAGTTTAGAAAAGTATGCTGATGTCTATGTCTGAGGGTAGTTTTTAACTGATTATTCAACTATACTTTTCCCCACACTCCTGCCATAAATGCCAATAATATTACTCGCAATTTCTTCGATAGGTTTTGCCGTAACGCGCACAATTGCCCAATCTGGATGCAAAGCAAACAAAGAATGTGCATAATTCAATTCCTTAGCCACATAACTATAACTGGAATATTGATTGGCCATGCCTTTCAGGTGTTCATTTCTTACATTTCGCAAGCCTGATAGGGCATTGGCATTTGTTGTTAAACAAAATATTTTTTCGGGGGGCAATTCATATATAATATCGGGCAATGGAACATTCAAAATAATTGGTATATTGGCTACCATCCATCCTTTGAAGGCAAGGTAAACACTGAGCGGAGTTTTAAAAGTTCGAGAAACGCCAAGCAAAACCATTTCAGCTTTGTGAAGGTCTTCCACATTGGCGCCATCATCATGCTTGAGGGCAAATTCGGTGGTTTCAATTCTTCTGAAATACTCTTTGTTCAGGCGGCTGAACATTCCAGGTTCTTCCAGGGGCGAATCTTGAAAAAAGCTTGCCATTTCATTCATTATGGGGCCAAGCAAGTTGACAACACTCACGTTGTTCATTCGTCCCTTATCCCAGATGTAATCTGAAAGTTCATGCCTTACGAAAGAGTGCACTATCATGCTTCCTTGTTTTTTTGCAATGGCAATTATTTCGTCAATTTCCTTGAAACTGTTAACTTTCGGATAAATAACTACTTCAACATCGCGTTCTTTAAATTGCGCAAGTGAAGCATTGATGGCTAGTTCAACGGTTTTCCCCGTACTTCCCGAAACCGAAAATATTTTATACTTAGCCATTATATTATAAATCGTTTAAATAAAGCTAATTGTTTTTCCCTAAACTACAACATCATACTCCCGAAGCGCATCGTTCAAAGAAGTTTTCAAATCGGTTGAAGCCTTTCGCGTACCTATAATAAGTGCACACGAAACATTAAATTTTCCTGCCGGGAAATCTTTTTCAAAAGTGCCGGGTATTACCACCGAACGGGGCGGAACATAACCCTTGTATTCTTTCGTTTGGCTTCCGCTAACATCAATAATCCGGGTACTTTGGGTAATGACAACATTGGCACCCAAAACTGCTTCTTTTGCAATCCTTACGCCTTCAACCACAATTGAGCGGGAGCCAATAAAACAGTTGTCTTCAATAATAACCGGCGCTGCCTGAACGGGTTCCAACACCCCTCCAATGCCCACTCCCCCACTCAAATGCACATGTTTTCCAATCTGCGCACACGAGCCAACCGTGGCCCAGGTATCGACCATGGTATAGCTGTCAACGTATGCACCAATGTTTACGTAGGAAGGCATCAACACAACACCCTTTGCCAAAAAAGCACCATAGCGAGCCAGCGCATGAGGAACAACACGGACCTCCTGTTTTGCATATTCTCTTTTCAAAGGTATTTTATCATGAAATTCAAACATGCCTACTTCTAAAGTTTCCATTTTTCTTAAAGGAAAATACAAAATGACAGCTTTTTTCACCCAATCATTTACTTTCCATTCTTCTCCGGCAGGTTCAGCAACGCGGAGGCGCCCTTTGTCCAATTCTTCAATCACTGAAAAAACTGCATTTTTAACCTCTTCTTTTTCCAGCAACAACCTGTCATCCCAGGCTTTTTCTATCAGTATTTTATGTTCTTGCATTTC
>DATCTB010000350.1:0-10752 GCA_036568185.1 Bacteroidales bacterium
TGTTTGTCAATTTGTTCCATGTTGTCGCCGGTGGTATGCCATTGTTCAAAAAAACTTCCATTTTCACTTCCTGCATCCAGGTCAATTATATCAATAGATGGAATTTTTGCATATTTATTTACAAAAATATGGTCGTCATTAACCGCACCTCCATCCAGGTTTATGAAAACATCATCGTAGCCAAGCATTTTTGCCCTATCCCAAACCATATCAACATAATAGCGGGCATAATATTTTGAAAAATATTCTTTCAAAAAAGTTGGATTATAGGCACCAACCATATCGAGCAAAATTCCAAAGGTGGCGTCATAGCCATAAACGTGTGGATTTTTAGCCCAGTGCTGTGAACCCAAGCCCCAATATTCTTCTTCGTAAATATTTAAGTCAGTAGGTGGGCCCCAATCTTCAAGATCGAAAAACACAATATCTACACCAACTTCAGGGTTCTGCTTGTGAAACTGACGGGCTGCTTCCAACAAAACACCTACACCACTTGCGCCATCATTTGCCCCATCAATGGGCGTATTTCGTTTCGAAATATCAGCATCATGGTCGGCGAAAGGGCGCGAATCCCAATGTGCCATAAGTAATACGCGGTTTTTTTCAGCCGGTTTGAATGATCCAATCAGGTTAATACCATTTCGAGTAACGTTGTCATAGGTTCTTGCTTTAAAATTTTGGACAAAAACTGTATCGCAGAATTCTTCCAGTTTTTCTTCCAAATATTGCGCACATTTTTGATGGGCTTCCGTGCCGGCAACCCGCGGACCGAACGAAACTTGTTTTTCAACATAATAATAAGCCGAATCAGCATTAAAACCGGGAATTGAAACAAGTTTTGTTTCTTTTTTTCCTGAAGTGTTGTTATTTGTTTTTTGCATAGGTTGACCGCAAGAAAAAGCAGAAAAAACAAGGGCAAAAACTATTATTAACTTACTTAAAATATTGCTCATTTTTTAAAAAAAAAATTAAAATAATTTTGAATTGAGACCAAATTTATCACTAAAAACCTGTTCGTGCAGGCTGCGCCGTTCACGTTCGCGAAATTCTGATTTATACAAATCAGCGGGCAACTTTTCCGGATCGCCCTGGTAACCGATAGCGGTAACCGAGATAGGTTTAAAATCCTCAGGAATATTCAAGACTTCAATTATTTTTTCAGCATGAAAGCCACCCATCTGGTGGGCAACCAATCCCTGGTTTACGGCTTCAATAACCATAAAAGCAACAGCCTGGCCGGTATCGTACTGGTAAGTTACATTTTCGCGGCCTTTGTAAGTAAATGTCTTTTTTCCAAGATTGACAATCAGAACAGGTGCCCGCGTAGCCCAGTTCTGGTTGAACTCTACCAGGGCATCATGGATTTTTTCCCAGGTTTCATCGCCTTTTTCTCCTACTATAAAACGCCAGGGCTGCTCATTCATGGACGAGGGAGCCCATCGGGCGGCTTCAAAAAGGCTTTGCAATTTTTCCTTTTCAACAGGTTTTTCACTGAAAGCACGCGGGCTCCAGCGCGACCTAATAAGAGGATAAATCGGGTATCGGTTATTTGTCGGATTTTCCATCTCGCTTGATTTGGTATCCCGCAAAATTAGTTGATTTTTAAGTGCACGAAAGCCTTGATTTTCTTTAATTCCCTGATAAGGAATAATAAATTTAAAACACTATCGTGAAAATCGTTCCTTCGCCAAGTTTGGAACGAACGCCAATGCTGCCTTTGTGCATTTGCATAATTTGCCGCGAAAGGCTCAGCCCGATTCCGGAACCGGTTTTTTTGGAAGTGAAAAAAGGCATGAATATTTTATCCAGAATATCCTGCTGAATTCCTTTTCCATTATCAGCCACCTCAATTATGGTGCGGTTGTTCAGGTTGACTGAAGCCACTATCGAAATTTGCGGATTTTCCACTTCTTTCAACGCATCTATTGCATTCAGCAATAAGTTTATCATCACCTGGTCAATCAAATCGGGGTCGGCCAGCAGCTTTAAATCCTGCGGAAATATTTTTACTGAATAATTTATTTTAAGGCTTTCAAACTTTGGTTTCATTAGTTCTAAAACCCTACTCATAAGTTGGTCAACATTGAAATACCGGAAATTGGGCTTTGGTATTCTTGTGAGGTTCCGGTAGATTTCTACAAAGTTTAATAAGCCTTTGCTTCGTGCTCCTATTGTTGAAATGGCTTCAACCACATTGTCAAAAGCCTCTTTTTGTTCGCCATCAGCAGGTGGGTTGTTTTGCCTAACATCTTCCAGGATATCTGTAACAGTGGATGCCAGCGATGAAATGGGTGTGATGGAGTTCATGATTTCGTGCGTCAACACTCGAATTAGTTTTTGCCACGATTCAATTTCCTTTTGTTCTAACTCGGGATGAATGTCCTGGAAAGAAGCCAGCATATATTCCTCGCCCCGCATCCTGAATTCGGTGGCATAAATGGAAAGTTGCAATAATTCATCACCAACAAATAACTTAATCAGGCTTTTATCTCCTGCTTTCAGGTTGAGTAATTTTTCAGGCAACTCTTCCGAAATTTCCTTCAGGTTACTGATGTCGCGTAGATGTTTTACCTGCAACAAACGTTTCACTGCATTGTTGTACACATCGACTGCTCCATTCTTTTTATACACAATAATTCCTACACTTACATGCTGAATTACCGTCAAAAGGTAGTTGAAATGCTCTTCTTTTTCTGTTTTGTTTTTGTTAAAAGCTTCAATTACCTCGTTAAATTCCCGGTTTAAGCCTTCAAAGCTTTTTCCCAGTTCTTTGTCTGAAAAATTGCTGGTAAAATCGGCGTGGCGGATAGATTCAAAAAACCTGGCCAATTTGCGGTTAGTTTGTTCGGTGTACCTTATTAAAGCAAGCACCTGGAATATCAATAAAAGAATAAAAATAATTGAGCTGACAGCATAAGCTGTTTTTTGGTAAACAAAAAAGATGACCAGCAGGGTAAGTACAATAAATATTACCCGCAGTACAACCTGGAAACGAAAATGTTTAAATACCATGTTTTTCGATTCGGCGATAGAGTGAAGCCCTTGTGAGGCCTAATTCTTTTGCAGCCCGCGAAATATTTCCGCCATGCTTGTCAATGACTTTCCTTACCAACACCTTTTCAACTTCTTCAAGGTTCATGTTGTCAGGGTCGAAGCCTTCATCTTTGATTTCATTGTTGCTTTCCATGAAAAAATCCTGAGGTTCAAGTACCGTGCCTTCGCTCAGAATTACAGCTCGTTCAACGGCATGCTGCAATTCGCGAATATTTCCAGGCCAGTCGTGCATTTGGAGCCTTTTTAGAGTACCCGGATTAACTCGCTTTCGCTGGATTTTATATTTTTTGCAATACACATCCAGGTAATATTCCACCAAAGGTTCAATATCTTCAAGCCTTTCGCGCAATGGCGGAAGCGTAATTTCAACGGTATTAATTCTGTAAAGCAAATCCTGCCTGAATTTTCCTTCGTTCACCATTTGGTAAAGCGGCATGTTGGTTGCACAAATCAACCTGACATCGATTGGTATTTCTTTGCTCGACCCAAGCCTGACAACCTTTCGGCTTTGTATAACACTAAGCAATTTCGATTGCAGGTTTTGAGAAAGATTACCAATTTCATCCAAAAAAATGGTCCCTTTTGCAGCAACTTCAAAACGCCCGGCGCGGTCTTCTTTCGCATCTGTAAAAGCGCCTTTTTTATACCCAAATAATTCACTTTCAAACAAAGTTTCGGTAATAGCCCCCAAATCAACATTAATAAAAACATTGTCGTGGCGGGGAGATGAGCGGTGTATAGCGCGGGCAACAACTTCTTTTCCCGTTCCGTTTTCACCTAAAATCAACACGTTGGCATCCGTTTTTGCAACCTTATAAGCCAGATTCATTACTTTTTTCATGGCAGGCGATTTTCCAATAAGATTGCTGTAAGCCGAATCCTGGTCAGCAATCAGCACTTTTTGTGTCGATTTCAAACTTTCCAATTCAACTTTCGATTCCCTGATTCGTAGCGAAGTTTCAATGGTTGCCAGCAATTTTTTATTATCCCAGGGTTTCAATATAAAATTGGTCGCGCCCTCTTTTATTCCCTGGACAGCCAACTCAATATCGCCATAACCAGTTATAAATATGACAGTTGAAGATGGGTCGTGTTCCAAAATTACATTCAGCCAATGAAATCCTTCTTTTCCGCTGGTAGCATCCCGAGAAAAATTCATGTCGAGAAGAATTACATCATAATTCTCATTTTTTAATAAAACAGGAAGGTTTTGCGGATTTTGTTCGGTGTGGACAATATCAATGTGCTGGCGCAGGAACATCCGTGCAGCCATCAGAATATCATTGTCATCATCAACAATCAGGAGGCGGGCAGGTATCTTGCTCATGGTTTTGAATTTGAAGTGGGAATTAAGAATATAAAAGTACTGTATATGTTAGTAAAATTGTTCGTCCCTGTACAAAAATATGGACGATTTCGAACAGAAAATGTTACAGTTTTTATGAAAATAATTTCAGAAACATTGATTAGCAAAGCTTTACCAAGGCTGGCACAGAATTAGTTAAAAAGTGTTAAAGAACAAATACATTGCAAATGATTGAATTTTTACACCACACTTTTACTATCTATATACCTTATTTGAATAATAAACTGTCGAGATGCTGTTTTTTTAGTTCATAATTTATTGATTTTTAATATTCAAGGAAAAATATTCATATTTGTGTTATGATAGCAACAGAAGGTTTGGTAAAAGTGTTTCAGGCTGCAGATGTTGAGACAGTAGCTCTAAAAAACGTAAGTTTTAAAGTTGAAAAAGGCGATTTTGTTTCAATAATGGGCCCGTCAGGATGTGGAAAAACCACACTGCTCAATATTTTGGGGATGATTGATAATCCAAATGATGGCAAATATTTCCTGTTTGGACAAAATGTGGTTGAACTCAATGAAAGGGAAAAAACGGAACTCAGAAAACGAAATATTGGTTTTGTTTTTCAAAATTTCAATTTAATCGATGAGTTGACGGTGCTGGAAAATATTGAATTGCCCTTGATTTATTTGGGTTGGAAAAAGAAAGAACGCAAAGCACGGGTTGAAGAAATCATTGAAAAACTAAAAATCAGCCACCGCAAAAACCTTTTTCCAATTCAGCTTTCGGGCGGACAGCAACAAAGGGTTGCGGTTGCCAGGGCAATAATTGCGAACCCACCGCTCCTGCTGGCTGACGAACCCACCGGAAACCTGGATTCGATGCACGGTGAAGAAGTGATGAATATTTTGAGTGATTTGAATAAAGAAGGTACTTCAATTATAATGGTTACCCACTCTCAGCGCGACGCAACCTACAGCCACCGCGTGATACACTTATTCGACGGACAAATTATTAACGAAAACCTGAACCAGCTTAAAAAATGATTCGAAAATGTTTGGCAATTATTTCAAAATAGGGCTAAGAATTTTAATCAGGCAAAGAAGTTATACGCTTCTCAACATTGCCGGCCTTGCTATTGGAATTGCCGTTTTCGTGTTTATCTACCTCTACATTCAAAGCGAAATAAGCTACGACAGGAATTGGAGCGATGATGAAAGAATTTATCGTGTTACCAACGAATACAGCCTCGAAGGAAAACCAGAAAAAATTGCCCTGACACCTTTTCAACTTGCTGAAAGTCTTCAAAATGAAATTCCGGGAGTTGAAACCGCTACCAAACTTTTCTTTACCGACCCGTCAGATGTAAATGATATGTCTTCAGTAAGATATCAGGAAGAAGTTTACGAAGTGGCTGACATTACACTGGGTGATGCAAATGTTTTCAAGATATTTGATTATGAGTTTCTGGAAGGAAACCCTGACAGTGCGCTAGTAAAGCCAAACAGCATTGTTATTTCTTCAGAAATTGCCAAAATGATTTTTGGCCAGGAAAAAGCCCTTGGAAAAACTTTAAGTTCCTTGATTAGAGATTATAAGGTTACCGGAGTTTTTAATCATAGCGGTAAACCAACACACCTCAATTTTGATGCTGTTGTTTCGGTAAATTCACTCCCCGCAAACGACCTGAAATCTTTGAAAAAAGATTGGTTTTGGCTGAATTGCTATACCTATATCAAAATTGCTGACACCGTTGAAATAGCCTCACTTTCAGAAACTATAAACAATTATACTAAAGCAAAGGTTGACAACTATGTTGATAGCACAAAAGCCCAGGTAAGGGGATATTATCAGTTTAACCTTGAAGCCATTTCAGATGTACATTTTAATACAAAGCTAGAATATGATAGCCCGACCAATACGGAACAATCCAATTTGTACATTTTTGGAATGATTGCCCTTTTCATTCTTTTAACAGCTTCAATTAATTATGTAAACCTGGCAATGGCACGCTCTCTGAAACGGGCAAAGGAAACTGGCGTTCGCAAAGTGCTTGGTGCCTACAGGAAACAGCTCATCATGCAGCACATTTCTGAATCGTTTATCGTAACTTTTATTGCCTTTGTTTTTGCTCTTTCGCTGGTTGAATTTTTAATGCCTCAGTTCAATGCCCTTGTCGACAAAGACCTCACCCTTGTTGGAACTTTATTTTCGAAAGACGGAATTTTATTTGGCTTGCTTTTGATAGGAATGATAGTGGTACTTGCGTTTCTCAGCGGAAGTTTTCCAGCCTTAATTCTCTCTTCTTTCCGTCCGGTCAATATTTTAAAAGGAAATAACTTCTTTTTCAGTATGAAGGGGAAAGACAGGATTTCAACTTCCGGTATTAGGAAAATCCTTGTTACTGTTCAGTACTTTGTTTCAATTGGAATGATAATCTCAACCGCCATTATTTATTCTCAAATGAAATTTCTCGATGATATAGATTTGGGTTTCGATAAAAAAAATATTTTGGTTATCAACCTACCCCAGGATACTTTGATGCATACACGTGCTGCTGATTTTATTACTGCTATTGACAAGCATCCGGGTATTATTGAAGTTAGTTCAGCAATGAATCTACCGGGTTATACCGAAGGTAAAGTGCTTTTCAGGGTTGGAGACACCGATTCTGCCGCTTTGCAATCATTCAGCTATTTTGCAGTAGGTAATAATTATTTTAACACCCTGAAAATTCCGCTTGTAGAAGGAAGTTTTTTCACAACAGAAAAGGGTAGCAATGATTCAATTCATCAATATATTATCAATGAAGCTGCGGTGGAATATTTGAAATTAAAGAATCCAATTGGTTCAAAACTGAATGCCTCCTTTTTTGAAGACAATAATGGTGAAGTGGTCGGCGTAGTGAAAAACTTCAATTATACATCCCTCCACAACAAAGTTGAGCCATTGATATTTATGCTTTGGCCAAAAAGAAGTCGTTATTTGTTGGCAAAAATTGATGAAAACCAACAAGACGCTGCATTTGCTCACATCAACAAAACATGGGAAGAATTCAATCCGGGTCAATTTATGCACTACACATTTCTGGAAGATAAAATTAAAAGCCTTTACCGTGTTGACCAGAAAATGCTATCGCTATTTATCTATTTTTCCCTGTTCGTCATTTTCATTTCAAGCCTGGGCTTGTATGGTCTTTCGTCCTTATTAATTGAGCAACGCACTAAGGAAATTGGCATTAGGAAAGTATTGGGTGGTTCGGAAAACCAAATCATATTTTTACTTTCAAAAGATTACCTATTGCTGGTTTTGTTTGCAGGTTTGCTGGTATCTCCGTTTGTTTATTTTTTAATGAACCAGTGGCTGAATACATTTGCCTACATAGTCCAAATAAGCGGCTGGTATTACTTTTTCGGAATTCTTTCAGCGCTTGTAATAGCCTTTTTAACCGTTTACGTCAGGTCGTTCAATGTTGTAAGGAACAGCCCCTCTGCAGCTTTGAAATGGGAGTAATTTTTAGAAACCCAATTGTTGCTTCAGGTCTTTAATACGCGATTTGCTTACATTTACCTGGCTGCCATCTTTCATTTTTATCAGGTAACTTTCCTTTCCATACTTTTCAAGTTTATCAATAAAACTCACATTAATAATACTTGAACGGTGCACACGAACGAAAGTATTTTCAGGCAAATTTTCCTCCAAAAAATTCATTGTTTCCTTTTTCAGAAATTTCTTATTGTCTTTTGTAAAAATCCAGACATAATCGTCTTCAGCTTCAATTTTCACAATTTCGGCTGTAGGGATAACATCAATTTTATTCCCCGTTTTAACAAAAAGCCTTTCAATAGCTTCAGTATTCTCCTTCAGGTTTTTAGCTAAAGTCGTTAGTTTTTCACGGCTTTCGCCCTTGTTTGAAATTCTTGTAAAGACCTTTTCAATGGCTTCGTCAAATCTTTTTTTGGAAAAAGGCTTCATCAAATAATCAACGGCACTAAGTTCGAAAGCTTTAATGGCAAACTGGTCGTAGGCTGTGGTGAAAATAATTTCAGGAATTTCATCCAGCAACTCAATCATTTCAAAGCCCGTCAACTTTGGCATCTGAATATCCAGGAAAACCATGTCGGGCTTGTTTTCATTGATTGCCTTCACGCCATCAAAACCATTGTCGCATTCCATTATTAGTTCAATGTTTTCGTGGCTTTTCAAAAAAGCTTTGATTAATTCCCTTGCGGGCGATTCGTCTTCAACAATAATTGCACGCAGTTTACTCATGGTATTATTTGTTTTTTGGTAATTTCAAAATTGCGCGGTAAACCATTTTATCGGCAATGGTTTCCAACAGGTCTTGCCTCTGGTAGGTAAGCTGCAGGCGCTTTTTAATATTTGCCAACCCAATTCCCTTCCCCACTTTTTTCAGTGCTTTCGGGTCGTAGTCGTTCCAAATTTCAATTACTACAAAATCTTTTTCCACTTTGCATATCAGTTCCACCACAACTTCTTCGGTGCTGTTATACACACCATGTTTTATTGCATTTTCAATTAAAGGTTGCAAAATCATGCTTGGAATTTTAAAGTCAGAACAATTTTCAGGAACATTTGAAATGAATTTTAACCTTTTTCCAAATCTTACCTTTTCAATATCCAGATAGCGCACCAGGTTGGCGAATTCTTCCTTAAGGCTAGCCTGTTCATTTTTATCGTGGCTCAAAGAATAACGCAAAAAGTCGGAAAGTTTAATCACCATTTCCTGAGCCGTTTCAGGATTTGTAATCGTAAGAGAACTAATTGAATTCAAGCTATTAAATAAAAAGTGTGGATTAATTTGCGATTTCAGGGCAGAAAGTTCAGCTTCTTTCACCAGGTTTTGAAGGTCGCTTTCAATTTTTAGTTTTTCCTGCAAGTCTTCGTAATAAAGGATTACGTAATAAAATTGAATAAAAATTAAATAGAAAAAAATACCCAGCACGGCACGCCACGGAAGGCTATCATTCAAAAACTGAACATATGTTGTATTTTCCTGAAATAAATAAACAAGTAAAAAATATGAAGCCGAAACCCAAATACTGATGATGATAACTGCAATAATCAGGTGGTTGATAACCATGTCGAAGGCTGTGGAATTGTCGCGCATGTTGAAGCGGATGACATACCACAGGTTGAAACCAATGAGTGCGATAAGCAGGTTGAAAATAGCCGAATCCGCAAAGCTGACGATAGTGTCAACATCGTAGAAAAAATTAATAACGAAAGTATGGATGCCAAAAATGACGATCCATACAATCAGAAACGCGAACAGGTAACTTCTATTTTTTGAAATCGGGTTGAGCATATTTACTTATACGACGATTATCAGGTTTAATTTACTACAACGATTAGTAACTTTTAACTTCAACCCCGCCAAACATTACGAAGCCTTTTATCAGAACCAGTTTGCTATCAACGGCAACTTCAGGTTTAACATGCCGTTTGTCGTTGAATCCTCCAAACAGCGCAACTACATCTGACTTCACCTGCCAGTGGCCGGGCACTATCAATTTTGTTCCACCAAACATTGTAAACATATCCAATACACTTCCTTCAGGAGCAATTTCAGCAGAAGTCAGGTCGATTTCCGAGCCACCAAAAATGGCAGTTATTGTTCCGCCCTTAAAATTCTGTGAACTAAAGCGTTTCATACCACCACCCAATATCGAAATATCATCTACATAATCTGAATTATAGCTCCCATCAGGGTTAATAGAACGGACATCATATTTGTTGTGCCTTCCGCGCCTGCTGATTATTACCAGCCCAACTCCAATCAGCAATGCAGGCCAGAAAACCTGGCTCAGCCTGATATCAAAACCAGTGATGCTGGGCAGCCAAAAAACCAAACCCAGTCCAATCATCACTAACCCGGTAGTGCGGTGTTGGTTGCTTCCGAGGATAACCACGCCTATTGCAATCAACAAAGTTTTCCAGTTAAATATATAGTGGCTTATGGAAAAATCCACTACATCAAATGTGCTCAACATTAACAAAACACCAGCGACAATAAGTAATATGGCTATTATCGATTTTCTGTCTATTGATTTATTCTCTTCCATTTCCGTATCCTTTTAAATGTTTATGAAGCAAAACTACGCACTCAGGCAACTAATGTAAATAAAAAATCGGTGAATGGGGGTGAATGGTCGGTAAAATGTTTGAAAGGTAATTCTGACGCAAGAAATTGAAATAAGTCTAAAAGTAATTCAAACCATTTACGCTCCAAAAAACTCTTACTTTTGCTATATGCGCTCAACTGTTCAAAATAGAAACCAAACCGCCGACTTGCTGAAAGGCCTGGCGGTAATATTCATGATTCAAGTGCATTTAATGGAGTTGTTCGCAACACCTGAAATCTACTCAAG
>DATCTB010000351.1:0-2138 GCA_036568185.1 Bacteroidales bacterium
AAGTAACAACCAATGGATTCAGTTTGAAAATGCAGAAATTCTTTCAGATTCCACAAACGGTTTGCTGACTACCGGAATTATCAAGTTTTCAATTCCGCGAACGATAACTGACAACAATACTATTCTTGCTTCAGGCTATCACTGGATTATGGCGGCGGTTCAGGAAAAAACCAATGCCATTTGCGATTTGATTGCAGTGTTTCCTCAAGCCGGGTTGGCCAGTTTCTCTGACAATGGAAACGACCCCAATTTTCTTGCTACTCCACTGGCTGCCAATTCAATAAGCAAATTAAAAATTAAAGAGGCGGAAATAAAATCAATAAGCCAACCTTATGCTTCTTTTGGTGGAAAAGTAGAGGAAACAGATTTTGAATATTATCGAAGAGTAAGCGAACGGCTGCGTCACAAAACAAGGGGAATATCAATTTGGGATTACGAACGCATTGTTTTACAGGAATTTCCGGAAGTTTACAAGGTAAAATGCATCAACCACAGCACCTACAATTTTGAGGTGGCCGATGGCAGTCTGCTTGATTCTGAATTTGCACCCGGCTATGTCACACTGATTGCGGTTCCTGAGCTGAAAAACCAAAATGCAATTGACCCGCTTGAACCAAGAATCAGCCTGAATACTTTAGATAAAATAAAAACTTTTTTAACAAAAAAAATATCGCCTTTTGCTGCCACGAAACTGAAAGTGATTAACCCGCTTTTTGAAAAGATTCAAGTTGAATTTTACGTGGAATTCAGAAGTGGTTTCGACCGTGGATTCTATGAAAAACAAGTAGTGCAGGACATTATCGAATTCCTTTCGCCATGGGCATTTGCTGAGGGAAAAGATATTGTTTTTGGTGGAAAAATGCACCGCTCTGTAATATTGAATTTTTTGGAAGAACGTCCCTATGTTGATTTTGTTACCGATTTCAAAATGAACCACATTCTCAGTGATAGCAATATCAAATATGATGTGGAAGAAGCTATAGCAACAACTGCCAGATCTGTCCTGGTTTCGTTCGATTCGCATATTGTTTATGAAACTTCATCGTGTTCGTGAAAGAAAAAAATTACATATCCAAAGCCCGTAAACTGAATAAAGACCAGGATTATGGTGCACTCTTCGCGGAAGGTATGTTACTCGTGCAGAAATTGTCGAGCAACAACTGGACAGATTACAATACCCACGACCCCGGCATCACCATCCTCGAAGTTCTGTGCTATGCCATCACTGAGCTGGGTTACAAAACTGCTTACGACATTAAAGATTTGCTGGTTGAACGTGAAGACGAAGCTTTTAAAAATGAATTCCAATTTTTTACCGCTCGAAATATCTTGACAAATAACCCCGTGACTTTTAATGACTTCAGGAAATTGCTGATTGATGTTGAAGGTATTAAAAATGCATGGCTGAAAATTGTTGAAAACCCAAAACCAGACATTTGGCTCGATTGCAAGGAAAGTAAGTTGATTTATGAAAAAGACATCAAGCCTGAGCTAAACCATTTGCTTGAAGAAGTGAATATCAGCGGCCTTTACAATATCATTCTGGAATTTGAAAAAGATAATGAAGACGGTGACTTGAATGAAATCTTCCAGGAAATAAAAATAAAAACAGCTTCTGAAGAGCTGACTATTCTTGTTGATTTGCCGGGTTGGGCAAGTTTTTTTGCACAAAAAATTGCTTCAAAGGAAATTAAAAACTTCAAATTTACCGGCATCAGCGAGGTGAACCGAAATCTCTATAATGGGAAAATGAAAGTTACGCTGGTGGATAGAACCTATACTTTAAATGTAAAAATTCATTCTACGAAAAAAAGTACGCCGGAAAGAAATGCCCTAATTTCTGCAGAAGTGATGAAAACAGGTGCTGGCAGCATCGTCGACAATTATTTGAAAAAACTTAAAAAAGCCTTGCCAATTGCTGAAAAAGCTTTTCAAACTTTACATGCACACCGCAATTTGTGCGAAGATTATAATGAATTCCTCAATTTGGAAGTTGAAAGAGTTTCAGTTTGCGCTGATATTGAGGTAAAAACCGGGGCGGATAGCGAGAAAGTACTTGCCGAAATTTTGTATAAGCTTGAACGATTTATCGATCCACGTGTAACTTTCTATTCGCTGGATGAATTGATTGACAAAGG
>DATCTB010000352.1:0-5199 GCA_036568185.1 Bacteroidales bacterium
CTATTTAAATAAAAAAATACACTAGATGAAATTAACAAGTAACACAAAAGTTAAAGATGTTTTTAATGGCTATCCCAAATATGTTAAACCTCAATTAATTAAGTTAAGAGAAGCGGTTTTAGGCGCAGCATCAGAAATTGACGGACTGGATGAACTTGAAGAAACACTTAAATGGGGTGAACCCAGTTATTTAACAAAATACGGGAGTACTGTAAGGATAGATTGGAAAGAGAAAAATCCTGAACAATTTGCCATTTATTTTAAGTGTACTTCGAAATTAGTTCCCACATTTAAAATAATTTACAAGGATACATTTGAATATGAAGGTAACCGGGCAATTGTTTTTAAATTGAACAACAAAATACCCGAAGTGGAATTAAAGAATTGTATAAAAATGGCTTTAAATTATCATAAAATTAAGCATCTGCCATTATTGGGAGCGTAAATCATGTTGTCATTATTTTCAAAAAAGTCGAAAAAATAAATTGCATATTTTTATAAACTGAAAGGAACTAAGAAGGCACGCGAAAAATTCGCGCGCCAGCGGAATTCGTGCGCCAGCGGAGGGTAAAAATGAAATTTATTAGAATTGTAAATTATATCAAAACTTTGTAAAAATGAAATACAATTTATTAGGTAACACCGGACTGAAAGTATCGGAATTATGCCTCGGAACTATGACTTTTGGTGGCCGTGGAATGTGGATAGCCATAGGAACGCTTCCTCAAAAGAAAGTGAATGAACTAGTAAAACAATCTGTGGATGCTGGAATCAATTTCATAGATACAGCCAATGTTTACAGCGAAGGGCTGAGTGAAGAAATGACCGGCAAAGCAATTCAGGAATTGGGACTGAAACGCGAAGATTTGGTCATTGCAACGAAGGTCAGGGGAAAAATGGGAGAAGGCCCTAATAGTTCAGGTTTAAGCAAGAAACATATACTGCACCAGGCAGAGGAAAGCCTGAAACGCCTGAATACAGATTATATTGATTTGTACCAGATTCATGGATTTGACCCGCTCACCCCATTTCAGGAAACCCTGGAAGCATTGGACATGTTGGTGAAAAGTGGAAAAGTGCGCTATATCGGTTGCAGTAACCTGGCAGCATGGCATATCATGAAGGCACTGGGTATTTCAGCACAGGAACACCTTAGCAAATTTGTTTCTTTACAGGCATATTATACCATTGCCGCGCGTGAACTTGAACGTGAAATAATTCCCCTGCTTCTTGATCAGAAAATTGGATTGATGGTTTGGAGTCCTCTGGCAGGCGGATTATTGAGTGGGAAATACAGCCGTAAAAAAGAATCAAAAGTTGGACGCAGGGCAAATTTCGATTTTCCGCCCACGAATAAAGAAAAAGCGTACGATATTGTAGAAGTTATGCAAGTTATCGCGGAAGAAAAAAATGTATCAGTAGCCCAGATTGCCATTGCTTGGCTATTGCATCAACAAGCAGTAACAAGCGTAATAATTGGAGCCAATACAACTGAGCAATTATCGGACAACCTTGACTCGGTAAAAGTGAAACTGAACGCAGAAGATATCAAAAGACTGAATGAAATAAGCAGCCTCACCCCGGAATATCCTGCATGGATGATTGAACGACAATCGGAAGACAGGAAATAATCAGTCTAAAAAATTTAGGCTTGATTTTTTTTCCAAATTTACCAGTTGCAAATCAGACCTATTCCTTTACAATTTTAAACTGCTCATTGAAAGTTTCACCTGAAATAGTCAGCAAGTAAATACCCGCCGGCTGTCGTGAAAGGTTGAACTGCTTATTATTTTTATCCAACTTCCCGGTATAGATTACCTGGCCTGTAATATTGGTAATTTGCACCTGTGCTTCGGTAAATTCATTATGCATCAATAAAGTAAATAGACCATTGCTGGGATTAGGATAAACAGCTATGTTCTGATTTTTCGATTCATCAACTCCAACATAAGTGCTTACAACAACATTGTCGATATAAATGGGGTTTCCGTAAAAACTAAAAGTTGCAAACTTGATTTTAACTTCATTCTGTCCCGCCCATTCCGAAATGTCAATTGAAATGCAGTCGCTTCCATAGCCAGCACCGCACCAATCTTCAGGAGCTTCGGGCACAAACCCATTGGTAGTGAGCGGGTGGGTTGCAAAAGAACCTTCACCATCATCACCACCTGAAAAGATTCTTGTCCAGGTTGCGCCACAATCAGATGAAATATAAATAATCAGCGAGTCGCTGGCATCTTCGTAATATTGTGCATAGGCATGGTCGAATTGAAGATAAGCTTCACTAACTCCGCTTAAATCAAGTGGCTGGCTAATCAAATTATCTGTTTGCCCGATTGCCAGTATTTCCCGGAAATTGATTCGGGCGGCAGTATTTCCGGGTTCATTTCCACCAACCTCAACCAATTCCCAGGTTTCATTGTTATCAGGGTTCTCAATTGTCCAGGCTTCATCCAGCACAATAGTTTCAAAATCATCTTCAAAAGGCAAAATATATCCTCCAACATTCAAAAAGTCAGTTTTTGTTTCACTACTTTCCCCATTTGTATTGGAAGCTGTTAATTTTACAGAATAAGAACCATAATCATCGAACTCAATTATTGGGTTTTGAGAAAATTTATCAGTTCCATCTGCAAATGTGAATGTTTCGGGTGTGATTTCCCATTCCCAGCTAATTGGAAAATAATTGGTCTGGTCGATCAAAGCGATTTTTTCACCAAAGCAAACAGCATTTACATCAGCCTTAAAATCTACTTCAGGTAATAATGAAGAACTTGTTGTTATATAGTTTTCTTTGGTTTCGGTACTCGAACCCAGTTCGTTGCTCACAGTAAGAATAACATCATAAGTTCCTTCATTTGAATAGACAATGTTTTGTGGATCTTTTTCATTAGAAGTAGATGGTGTTCCACCCTCAAAAGTCCATTCATAGTTGGCAGGCGGGCCCGTAGCCAGTGAACTGAAGTTAACATGATAATTGGTTGGAATCAGTGTGTTATCTGCTTCAAAATCAGAAACAGGTTCAACCATATGCACCTCCGATTCCCAGAGCCCGCGGCCATAGGTAGCAGCACGGATTTTCTGCACCTGGTAATTAATTTCTAGTTCTGAAACAATAACATTGGGCAGCCCTTCCCAGAATGTTTCGTACTGATCAAGGGAATTATCAATGTAGTAAACACCCACATCCATTCCTACATAAAATGAATTCAAAGGATCATTGTAAAAAGCAACGCAGTTAGCAGGAATGTTTGGTAGATTTAAGGAATGATTTGTCCAGGAATCTCCGGCGTTTTCAGAAATATACAGTTTTTGTCCGGCCGTATAGCCCGAAAGTGAAACCGCAATCATTTCTGGATCCGAAGGATGCACGGCAATGTAGGTAATGGCATTGGAAGGAAGACCGCTGCTAACATCGAACCAACTTTCGCCACCATCTTTTGTTCTTTTTATTTTATTTCCATAAGAAGCATAAATATAATTCGGGTTCGATTCAGAAATGGCTATTTGTTCTACAGTGGCACTAAAGTCAGAAATTGTTGTCCAGCTTTGCATTCCGTTGGTAGTTTTTCTTACGCCACTGTTATTTCCAACAAAAATTGTTGCGGGTTCATTTGGGTGAATAACAAACGAAGTAACCCAGGGGCCGCTTCCCGGCTGATTTATGTTGACAGTATTCATCCCACCATTCGTAGATTTATTGAAATTACCACCTTGCGTTGTTCCATAAACTATATCAGGATTTGAATAATCCACCAGGCATTCCATACCATCGGCTCCAAGCCATTCGTGCCAGTAATCAGTAGAATATACACTTGTGCCATTGTCCTGCGAGCCACCCAATAATTTATACGGATGATTTTTCGATCCACCAATCCTGTAAAACTGGCGGATACCAATTCCTGTAGTCAAATCAGTCCAGGTGTCACCGCTGTCTTCCGATTTACTAACCAATCCGTCAGAACCAACATACAAAGTTCCACCTTCAAAGTGGGCCCAGTGCATGTCGCAGTGAGTATATCCTGTATTATTTGGAAAGGACCACTCCGTTGTCGCAACCCAGTTGATACCTCCATCCATTGATCTCCAGGTTAAAATTCCTAAAATATGCACTTCATCAGCATTGATGTGTGAGGCTGCCAGCCCAAGGTCGTATGATGCCTGGCTGTTATTGTCATTCCCGGTAGGGCTATAACCAAGCATTTGCGGAGAATCGGCCCTTAGACTAAATGAAGTCCCGCTATCGGTAGAGCGATAAATTCCTCCAAACAAACCATTTGTTCCGGCACACATAAAATATACATAATCAGGATCTGCATTGGTCACAGCTATTTGTGCTCTTCCATTGCTGGAAGGCAAGCCTTGCGTAATTTGCGTAAAGGTGTCACCGCCATTGGTTGATTTGAAAAATTTCTTGGTGAGGGCATAAATGGTATTTGGGTCACCGGGTTTAAATTCAATGTCATCAATATGTCCGCTCAGAATTAACTCCCAGGTATCAGCACCATCGTATGAACGGTACAAGCCATTGTTAACGGCACAAAAAATAGTTTCCGGATCTTCAGGATGGATGAGTAATTTTTCCACGGTCAACCCATCATAAATCGTATGCTCCATTCCTGTAGTTTCCCAACTCTGGCCGCCATCGGTTGATTTTAAAACACCAATGCTGTATGTGTCAGAAGCATCACGGTCGCCGGTTCCAATATAAACAATATCTGTATTCGTCGGATCAATAGCAATTGCTGAAACACCCAAAATTGGAAGATCATCTGTCAGCACATCCCAGGTTTCACCTTCATCGCTTGTTTTCCAGCATCCGCCTGATGGCGCCCCAATGTAAATAATATCCGAGTCGTTGGGATCAACTGCAACTACATTGATACGTCCTATACCCGGGTTCCAATGGCCTGTATTTTCTTCCCACACACGTGGTCCAAGCTCTTGCCAGCTGCTTTCTACCAAAGACCGCGAAGTATGATTTGCTTTGAAGTTTTTCATCTCATTCCAAAGTTGGGCCTGGTTTGGCCTTTCGCCGGTGGGAAAAGTCCGGGGATAATTCATGTATTCCCAACGCTTGTAAATTTTATACATCGTTCCCCTGCCGGTTCCAACTGTTTCGAAATACGCTTCAGCTTCTTTTTGAACATCATAAAAATTCACCGAATGGTCTTGCATCATAACAAACCATTTTGGAGT
>DATCTB010000353.1:0-6301 GCA_036568185.1 Bacteroidales bacterium
TGGTGACAAAGACAACCCATTGTTGATGTCGGTTCGTTCAGGAGCCCGCGCATCTATGCCCGGTATGATGGACACCGTCTTAAACCTCGGCTTGAATGATGACGCTGTTGCAGGTATTGCAAAAAAATCAGGAAACGAAAGATTTGCCTGGGATTCGTACCGTCGTTTTGTACAAATGTATGGTGATGTTGTAATGGGTATGAAACCTGTTTCGAAAGAAGACCCAGACCCATTTGAAGAAATTATTGACCAGTTGAAAGAAGAAAAAAATGTTCATCTTGATACTGACCTGACGACTGCCGACCTGAAAACAATGGTTAAAAGGTTTAAAGCTGCCGTTAAAAAACAAACTAAAAAAGATTTCCCAACCGACCCATGGGAACAATTATGGGGTTCAGTAATGGCTGTTTTCAATAGCTGGATGAACGACAGGGCTAAGTACTACCGTAAAATGGAAAAAATTCCGGATGAATGGGGAACTGCTGTGAATGTGCAAGCCATGGTTTTTGGAAACATGGGCGAAGCATCAGGAACAGGTGTTGCTTTTACACGTGATGCCGGAACAGGCGAAAATGTGTTTAATGGTGAATACCTGATTAATGCACAGGGCGAAGACGTTGTTGCTGGTATTCGTACCCCGCAGCAAATTACACTCGAAGGATCGAAAAGGTGGGCTGCCCTGGCAAAAGTTTCCGAAAAAGACAGGAAAACAAAATTCCCTTCTTTGGAAGAGGCTATGCCTGAAATTTACAAAGAACTTTTCCAAACACAGAAAAAGCTGGAAAAGCATTACCGCGATATGCAAGACCTGGAGTTTACCATTGAAAACCAAAAACTCTGGTTACTGCAAACCCGCAATGGTAAACGCACTGGTTCAGCTATGGTAAAGATTGCCATGGATATGCTGAGTGAAAAAATGATTACCAAGGACGAGGCGCTTATGCGCGTTGCTCCTATGAAACTTGACGAATTGCTCCACCCGGTTTTTGACAAAAAGGCCATTAGCGAAGCAAAAGTAATGTCGAAAGGCTTGCCGGCATCACCAGGTGCTGCAACCGGACAAGTTGTTTTCCATGCTGACGAGGCTGAAACCTGGGCTGCTGAAGGCAAAAAAGTGATTCTTGTTCGTATTGAAACTTCACCTGAAGACTTAGCTGGGATGAACTCAGCCGAAGGAATCCTCACAGCCCGTGGTGGAATGACATCACACGCTGCTGTTGTAGCCCGCGGAATGGGAAAATGTTGCGTTTCAGGTGCTGGTGGCATCAAAGTAAACTACAAGGAACGTACATTGGAAATGAGCGGAAAGAAATACAAAGAAGGCGATTTTATTTCCCTTAATGGTTCAACAGGCGAAGTGTATGACGGAATGATTAAAACCGTTGAACCTAAATTGAGCGGCGATTTTGCGAAGCTGATGAAACTAGCCGATAATAAAGCAAGGCTCTCAGTCCGTACCAACGCTGATACTCCAAACGATGCACAGGTAGCTCGCGACTTTGGCGCAATTGGAATTGGCCTTTGCCGCACTGAGCATATGTTTTTCGGAGACGAAAAAATTGTTGCTATGCGCGAAATGATTCTTGCCGACGACGAAAAAGGCCGCAGGAAAGCATTGCTGAAATTGTTACCAATGCAGCGCAAAGATTTCGAAGGAATATTCGAAGCCATGCACGACCTTCCAGTAACTGTCCGTTTGCTTGACCCGCCATTGCATGAATTTGTTCCCCACGATGCGAAAGGACAACAGGAAATGGCTGACGTAATGAAAGTTTCGGTGAAAACTATCCAGGAAAAAGTTGAAGAATTATCTGAATTCAACCCCATGCTTGGCCACCGCGGCTGCCGTTTGGGAAATACATATCCTGAAATTACCGAAATGCAAAGCCGCGCCATTATTGAAGCAGCTTTGAATTTGAAAAAACGTGGCATCGTTGCCCGCCCTGAAATCATGATTCCTTTAACAGGAACATTGGCTGAAATGAAAATGCAGGAGGACATAGTTAGGTCAACTGTTGCAACAGTTTTCGAAGAAAGAAAAGACACAATCGGATATTTAGTTGGGACGATGATTGAAATTCCACGTGCAGCACTTATCGCAGATAGAATTGCTGAATCAGCTGAGTTTTTCTCATTCGGAACCAATGACTTGACACAAATGACCTTTGGATATTCTCGTGATGACGCGGGAAAATTCCTGCCGGTTTACCTGAGTAAAGGAATTTTGAAAGAAGATCCTTTCCAGGCACTTGACCAGGAAGGCGTTGGACAATTGATTGAAATGGCAGTTAAAAAAGGCCGCAAAACCCGCAAAAAAATCAAGCTGGGAATTTGTGGTGAACATGGCGGCGAACCGAGCTCCATCGAGTTTTGTCACCGTGCAGGCTTAGATTATGTAAGCTGCTCTCCTTACCGTGTGCCAATTGCAAGACTGGCGGCTGCACAGGCTGTTATTACCAACACCAAAGTTAAAAAAACGAAAGCCGCAAAGAAAGAAAAGAAAGCGAAAAAAGGGAAAGGTAAAAAATAGCCTCCCACTTTCAGATAATTCAAAAAAGCCACTTTCGGGTGGCTTTTTTATTTTGATTCCCCAATAAATTTGTAATTTAGCGCCTCTTTATTTCTCGGATGAATCAATAATTTTAAAGAATAATTCATGACAAAAGATTTAAGCAAAATTAAAGCTGATTTAGAAAGTTACGGAATCATTGAGCCCAAAGAAATTCACCACAATTTATCGTACGACGAACTGTTTAAGCACGAAACTGACCCCAAAAATGAAGGTTTTGCAAAGGGCGTTGTAACCAACACTGGGGCAGTTGCTGTTGACACTGGCATTTTCACCGGGCGTTCTCCCAAAGACAAATATATTGTTAAAGAAGAAACTTCTGAAAACAATATCTGGTGGAAAAGCAATGCCAGAAAATCTTCTGACAACAAACCTCTGTCAGAAAAAGACTGGGATTTCCTTTATGGCATCAGTGCGAAACAACTTTCGGGAAAGAAATTATACGTTCAGGATGGTTTTGCGGGAACGAACCCTGACACGCGAATAAAAATAAGGGTGGTGACTGAAATTGCCTGGATGGCACATTTTGTAAAAAATATGTTTATCCGGCCAAGCGAAGCCGAACTTGCTGATTTTGTCCCTGACTTTGTCATGTTAAATGCATGCCGCACCAGCAACCCTAAATGGAGGGAAATGGACCTGAATTCAGAAGTTTATGCTGTTTTCAATTTAAAACAAAAGCGCGCTGTAGTAGGCGGAACATGGTATGGCGGAGAAATCAAGAAAGGCTTCTTTTCAGTAATGAATTATTATTTACCATTAAAAGGAATTGCCTCCATGCACTGCTCGGCCAATGTTGGAGAAAAAGGCGACACAGCTATTTTCTTCGGACTTTCAGGAACAGGGAAAACCACGCTGTCAGCCGACCCAAAACGTGCTTTAATAGGAGACGATGAACACGGCTGGGACGATAATGGTGTTTTCAACTTTGAAGGCGGATGCTATGCAAAAACCATCAACCTGAGGGAAGATAAGGAGCCTGATATTTACCATGCAATTAAGCGTGACGCTTTACTGGAAAATGTTGTTTTCGATAAAAATGGAGTCATCAACTTTGATGACAGCAGCAAAACTGAAAACACTCGTGTCTCCTACCCCATTTATCATATCGACAATATTGTAAAACCTGTTTCAAAAGGCGGACATGCCAAAAAAGTAATTTTCTTAACGGCGGATGCATTTGGTGTTTTGCCCCCGGTTTCCAAACTTACACCTGACCAAACACAGTACCATTTCCTAAGCGGTTACACTGCAAAAGTTGCAGGGACTGAAAGAGGGATTACCGAGCCGAAACCATCTTTCTCAGCTTGTTTTGGCGCTGCATTTCTATTGCTTCACCCTACAAAATATGCTTTGGAGTTGGTAAAAAAAATGAAGGAAAACAACTCGGAAGCATACCTTGTAAACACAGGCTGGATTGGCGGACCTTATAAAGTAGGAAAAAGAATAGATTTGCCAACCACCAGGAAAATCATTGATGCCATCATGGATGGCAGCCTTGACAAAGCAGAATACGAAACTATCCCAATTTTTAACCTCAGGGTACCAAAAGCCTTAAACGGAATTGACAGCAAGATTTTCAATCCAAGGAACCTTTGGGCTGACCCAACCAAATGGGACACCGCAGCAACCGATTTAGCCAAAAAATTCATCGACAACTTTGAAGGGTTCACCGATAACGCAGAAGGCAAAAGGCTTGTAGCCGCCGGACCGAAGATTTGATTTCGGCTTTTGGTTATTAGTTAATGGTTATTAGATTAGAGGATATGAGGTCTTTAGGGATAAAGGTTTTATATCCTTTTTTCTATTAAGGCAAAAGCCATCTCCCCGCCCGTGGCTCTCTGCCCTTTGCCCTCCGCGCTCTTTACGTCTCTATTCTTTGTGCCCTTCGCGTGAGGCCAATTCAACGAGGCAACTATTAACTAATAACTTTTAACCGATTTTCCAATATTTCGTATCTTAGCAAACATAAACCAAAAAGAAAAATACCATGCAAACTTATGTCTTGTTAACCAAATTGGCACCCGATTGCAACAACCAGTTAATCGACCGTGAATCATCAAGCCACGACTGGTATGTACACGTTAAAGAAAAATGCCCTGAAGTGAAATTCCTTGCCCATTATGCCTTGCTCGGACAGTACGATTTCCTGGATATTTATGAAGCTCCTAATGAAGAAGTTGCTGCTAAAGTTTCTCTAATCAGCCGTGCTAACGGAGCCGTAACTGCCGAAAGCCTGATTGCCATCCCGCACAAACGCTTTTTGGAATTGACAGAAGAAATTAGCGGTTAACTTTATTGAGGCTATTTCTAAAATTAGTCTAACCCTCGTCATCCCGAATTTATTTCGGGATCTGGTTTACATGATTGAGATCCTGAAACAAGTTCAGGATGACTGTGCTTACTTTAAAAATTCCACACTAATTATTCGTCCTTCATTCGCGCATTAGCGGCTAAATATAATTTGCCGCGGATTCGCTAATATTTCATCCGCACATTAGCGGCTACAATAATGATTTATCTGGGTTTGTTCCTAAAACTTTGTGTTCTTTGTGCCTTCTTTGTGCCCTTTGTGGTAAAAAATATTATGCCACGAATGCACTAATTATCCCTCCTCCATTCGCGCATTAGCGGCTAAAAATAATATATACCGCGGATTCGCTAATTTATTATTCGCGCATTAGCGGCTAAAAATTCTTAAAAAGATTTAACAACCGCCTTCTTCCAATTCTCCAGCAATTCACTCTTTTCTTTTTCTTCCATTTCCGGCAAAAATTCCTTTTGCATCTTCCACTGCTTTTGTAATTGCTCAGTACTTTCCCAAAAACCAGAATTAAGCCCGGCTAAATAAGCTACTCCCAAAGCCGTTGTTTCCTGTATTTCCGGCCTTTCAATAAAAACCCCCGAAATATCAGCCTGGAACTGCAGCAACAAATTATTCACCGAAGCCCCGCCATCCACCCGCATCTTTTCTACTTTCTTCCCCATATCCTCTTCCATCGACCTGATGACATCATTGCTTTGAAAAGCGATAGCCTCCAGCGCAGCCCGGGCAATATGCCCATTGCTTGTCCCGCGCGATAAACCTGTGAGCAATCCCTGCGCATCCTGCTTCCAATGCGGTGCACCCAATCCCGAAAAAGCCGGGACAAAATACACACCCCCATTATCCTCAACCGATTTGGCGAGTTTTTCCACATCGCTGCTTTTCTTGATTATCTGCAAACCATCGCGCAGCCATTGAATGGCAGCCCCGGCAATAAACACGCTGCCTTCAAGCGCATAAATGGTTTGCTTGTTCATCCGCCAGGCGATGGTTGTTATCAGCCTGTTGTTTGAAAAAACCGGCTTGCTTCCGGTATTCATCATCAAAAAGCAGCCCGTTCCGTAAGTGTTTTTCACCATTCCTTCGCCCAGGCACAATTGCCCGAAAAGCGCAGCCTGCTGGTCGCCGGCAATGGCTGTAATGGGTATTTTATTATGGAAAATATTTCCGGCAGTTTCCAGTTTTACCTCATCATTATCAAGCACCCTTGGCAACATATTCTTCGGGATACCAAACAAAGCAAGCAGTTCCTCATCCCATTCCAGCGTGTGGATATTGAACAGCATCGTGCGCGAAGCGTTGCTAATATCGGTAACATGCTGCCTGCCTCGCGCCAGGTTCCAAAGCAGCCACGTATCAACCGTACCAAAAGCCAATTCCCCATTTTTGGCTTTTTGTTTTGCCCC
>DATCTB010000354.1:0-11008 GCA_036568185.1 Bacteroidales bacterium
AATGATCAAGATAACAAGCGCTAAGCCTGTAAAAAGAGCCAGGTAGCCAAAGAACCTGATGATTCGTTCATACCTGTGTTTATGCTCTCTTTTAACAACCACTTTTTTCAATTTACCCGAATTCTTCAATTCTTCAAACTCGCGTGGCCTGTCAAGTTTGTACTCTTCATAAGGAACAGTTCCTGTAAAAATTACTGTATCCATAGGGAAGGCATCGGGGCGAAGGTGGGTATTGAAGAAGTGGATGGTGAATATAAATCCTACAGCAAGCAAGGCCTCGTCACTATGGATAATCATAGCCACATTAATTAACCAGCCGGGGAATACCTGTGTAAAAAATTCGGGGAACCACAAAATCAAACCTGAGAAGCCAATAACTGCAACCCCCCAGAAAACCGCCATATAGTCAAATTTTTCCCAGTATGTCCATTTTCCATAGTTAGGCCGTGGGCCTCTTCCAACAAACCATTTAATTGTTGCCCAAAAATCTTTCACATCCTGCATGTTAAACATCAACGTATTCTTTCCAAAAATAAACTGCCCAATCGGTATTTTCTGTTTGATTTTGGTATTGATTAAAGAAGCAACATGAAAAATAAAGTACCCAAAAGTAATGACTGCCGCGAAACGGTGAATATTTCCGGCTACATGAACCCCTCCAAGGAATTTAGCTAACCAGGCTGCCCATGCCATGTTGGCAAATTTGAGCATCATTCCTGTTAACGCCAGCAGCAAGAAGCTGATAATAACAAAAATGTGTGTAATGCGCTGGCTTTTCGTGAAACGCTGAATTTGATATTTATGCCCACCGGCTTCTTCTTTCAACCTCCTCCTTCTTCTCATAATTTGAATTGAGCGGGGTAACCAAAGCAATAAGTGCAGGCCAAAGAAACCAAATACGCTAACCAGCAAGATTGTCATTGCCCAGAATGTGTAATACAAAATCGGGTACTTAACTTTGTTGTGATGAGTTGCGTGTGTTAAATAACCGGTAAAGCGCTCGTTGGCATCAGGGTGGCATTTTTTGCAGGTTTCAACAATATTTTGCGAACCTACCGAAGACAATGGATTGTTTGAAGCATAGATTTTATGTGCACCGTGACAATCAGAACATTTGGCCGATTTCAAATAGCCTAAAGTATAAGCTTTGCCATGATAGGTTTCCATATACGTTTCAGCAACATCTTCATGGCAAACACCACACTGATGTGTTACCTGGCTCATAAACTCGCCTTCATTGATTTCAATTATACCGTGTGCTGAATGGCAATCGGCACAAGTTGGATATTTCTTATGATTGTCATCCAAAGTTATCGCGTGATCGCTGGCAATGTATTCATTATAGATTCCCTTGTGGCACGAAGCACAGGTTGCAGGTATGTTTTTCGGGTTGACGGAAGAACGTTCATCTGACTCCTTCAATATATAGTGAGTAGTATGGCAATCAGTACACACAGCAGTTGGCAACAGGCCCTTTTCTCTTAAGCCCCGTCCGTGAACACTTTGCGAATAGTCGAACAAGGCATCCACTTCTTTTAAATCAGCAGTTTCAAGTGCCTGCCCATCTTCTTTATGGCATCCTCCGCAAAGGTTTGGAATGTTTGAGCGGTATGTAGGTGAAGTATCATCGTATCTTGTTTGAACAAAATGTTTTCCATGGCAGTCAGTACAATAGGGCGCGTTATCATCTTTCCTGAAATAAGCCTGCCCATGTCCGCTGGCATTGTATACATCAGCAACCTCGGCATGGCAATTTGAACAATCTACTTTATGAACAGTTTCGCAAGGTCTTTTTAAATGCATTGAAACATCCGAGTGGCACTTAACACAAGTTATTTCCTTGTGGGCAGAATTGTCTAGATCTGCTTTGTTTATTATTAAAGAAACTACCGAATCGCCCACCATCTTATGAGCATCACCACTTTCATGGCATTTCAGGCATTCTTTATCAGATATATTTATGTTGATATTCTGAGCATTAACTTTGTGCGGAGGATGGCAACTTGTACATGCAGGTATTGCTCCTGGTTCTTTTTCCCATAACTCCTCTTTAATAATTTTTTGATGTACTTTTTCAATTTCAGCATGGCATTTCATACAAGTTGAAGCAATATTTTTTCCCGAAACGGTTGAATTTGGACTAGTGTGCGGTAAAACCATGTGGTTTCCATGACAATCATTACAGGTGGCTGTAACAATCAGCCCTCTTTTAAACAATCCTTCACCATGAATGCCCTGGCTGTAATTTTCAATAATATTATGTTCGCTGATATTATAGGTTCTAGCTACCGGAGCTCCCTCGCGATGGCATTTTCCACATAAAAGAGGGATATTCATTTTATAGGTGCGCGACGAAGGATTTGATGATGCCATAATATCATGCTCACCGTGGCACTCCATGCAAGTTGGTGCATATAAAGCTTTTAGTTGCAATGCCTGCCCATGTATTCCAAAGTCAAACTTTGCCTGGGCATCCTTATGACAACTTCCACACTTAACAGGCGGTAAAACTTCTTCATGTGGAAAATCAGAGACATTTGCCCCGGGATGACAACCAATACAATCAACATTGGCGTGTACCGATTTATTTAAAATATTTGCATTTACATACATCGAATAGGTTTTCCCATGCCTTTCGGTAGTAAGTTCAGGGTCTTCGTGACACATAAAGCAATCTTCATTGCTTTGACCAATTGCATTACCACCGATTAGCAACAGTGCAAAAAGAAAAACAATTAGATTTTTTTTATTGTAAGAAAGTATATTTATATCCATGCTTCTTAGTTTTTTCAGGCCTCTAAATTATTACAAATAATTGTCTGAAATAGCCGTCAATCGCTATTTATAACGATTCTATAATACATTATAATAAGTATATATGTGCATGTTTTCCCTACAAATAAATACTATCTCAAATTCAATTTTTAGTTAAGAATTAGATTTCAATGGCCTGAATATCACATATTTTTAGACTTTCTGTTTCAAAATATTTAAGAAAGAAGAAAAAAAATTATTGTTCACTTTAGTTTTTCACAACTTAAACCTTCACTTCATTTTTCATAATAGTTGAAAAAAAATAATTTTACTTCTTTGAAAAATTGCTAATATTGTACTGCAAATTGTTATTTCACAAAATAATTATTGAAAAAAATAAAATAGAAAATCTTTAACTTAAATTTTACAATTATGATTTACAAAAAATTCATTGCAATGTTAAGCCTGGTTATTTTTGCCAGCACAGCAATTGTAGCACAACCTTATGATTACATTGGAGCAGCCAAATGCAAAATGTGTCATAATAAAGTTGCTACTGGTCAACAGTATAAAATTTGGTCGGAAGGGCCTCATGCCAAAGCACTTGAATCGCTTAGCAGCGAAAAATCGATGACTTACGCAAAAGAAAACGGAATTGCTGACCCAACCAAAGAAAAAAGCTGTTTGGAATGCCACGCTACTTATTACAGGATCAACCAGGATAACAACCTTGGTGTAAAGCCTGAAGAAGGCGTATCGTGTGAAACATGTCACGGACCAGGAAGCGCATACAAAACCAATGCAATTATGAACGACCAGGCTAAATCAATAGCTAATGGACTGATTATTCCTGACAAGAAATTGTGTGAAGAGTGCCACAATAGCAAAAATCCTTTCCATAAAGAATTCAAGTATGAAGAGTATTTAAAGAAAATTGCGCACCCAAATCCTGCTGCACAATAGCCGGGTTTTTGAATAAAAAAAAGAGGCTGTCCCGCAAATGGAGACAGCCTCTTTTTTTCTTTATAAAACTCCTACCTAATTTGTTTTTGTCATGTTATCAGGTACAGCAAGTATAAAATTTGCTTTGTTCAAATTGTCTGTATCAAGCTCATCTATGTTTTTCTGCTCAACTGACGATATAGTAACTATTTTCAAGCCCGGTTTATACATGTTCAGGTACCAGATAATTCCTTCAAAATTATCAGAATGATAAGTGCCGTTATAGTGTATAAAAATCTTTCCTGTTTCAACCGCACCGGCAATAGAATAAGCCATTGTAGCATCCTTGATAGCCTGAGCTTTGGGTAAATTCGGGTTGCTGTGGCCCATTCCTTCCATTTCGGTCAGCATATCTTTATAACCTTTCAACTCAGCATCATATTCAATTGGTAAGGGGGCGATGTAGGTTTTGGCCTCAGGCGTCAATTCATCAAGCCCTTCAAAACCATTTTTATAAACAATTGAAGCATAACGCCTTGGAATATTGGTTGCCACAAAAACCAGGTTACTGTCTTTTGCAAAATCAACCAAAGGTGAATAATCGGTTTTGTAGTTTGGCCAAAGTTTTGCTTCTTTTGCAAAATTGCTGCTGCTTAACTGGTCATTCAAGTATTCGTTCAGGATCAGCTGGTCATCAGTTTCAAACATTTCTGCACCTAAAATAATATTCCCGTCCGTTTCCAGGTACAAATCCTCAGTTAGGTTAAGTTGCAACCAGTGGCATATTGGGTTATTATGCATTTCGCCAAAAAATACAACATCTGCATCCTCGGCTGCATCAAGTAACTTTTCATATTTCACCTTCTTTCCTTCTTCATTAAAAATCTGATAAGCAGGCATATCGCTTTTAAAAGCGAATAGACCCATTGTCATAAGCAACAAAACAACTGTTTTTTTCATACTAATTATTTATTTGATTTTTTTAATTTTTCTTCTTTAAACATTAAAGGCAACAGGTTTTCAATACCGTCAGTAATATAAGTTCCACCTTTTTGCCCCCGCATAATTATCCTGATTTTACTTTCTTGCCTGCTTTGCATTTCGGCAATTACCTGGCGGCAAGCACCACAAGGAGTTACCGGAGAATCTTTTTCGAAATGATCTGCTTTAGCTGCAATGGCAATAGCCTGGATAGTGCTGTCAGGAAATGATGATTTGGCCTGAAAAATAGCCACACGTTCGGCACACAAACCTGATGGATAAGCCGCGTTTTCCTGGTTGCTGCCTTTTATAATTTTTCCATCGCTGAGCAATATCGCAGCACCAACATGAAAGCGGGAATAAGGAGCATACGATGTTTCGAGCGCCTGATTGGCATGCCCTATCAGCATTTCATCAATTTCAGGCAAATGTTCGCCATTGACGTATTCTTCAATGCTGATATCAATTTTAATTTTTTTCATTGAATAAAAAATAACAAGCTAAGATAACATAATTTGCTTTTCTGAAAAAAATCAAGGTAGTAGAGAATCTTAAAATGAATTTTTGGTTTTTCTGCCAAAAAGAAGGAAAGTCATAAAAAAGGCGAATAAAGTAGCCCCAGCCTGTGTTTCGAGTGTATCGTCAGACAACATTGAAAACACCATTATCAGGAAGAAAACCAGGTAAAAATAATCATTGAAATAGCCTTCCTTTACAGGCGGATAAATCAAGGCGAAGAAAAACCACAGAAAGCCGAAAATGCCAAATGTGATGAAAAATGCAATAAATTGGTTGTGGGCATGAAACAGGTACTGGTTTTTCAGCTCCGAACCCATGTCTTTATATTCCTCAATCAATGCATCTTCCAAATCGCCCGTACCAACTCCTAACCAAAAATTTCTTTTAATTAAAGCCAACGAAGCCTTGGAATATTCATAGCGCTGCATAACCGAGCTGCCGCTGGGGTCACCGGTTTCCTTGTACACTTCGTAGCCGAGTAATACTTTCATAATCCGCACCTTTATTCCAGGGTTTTTGTTATAGTTGTAATTGGCAATTCCTTTTTCAACCATTTTTATATCATAATTCGTCATAGCCTTTAAACCCTCAGCATCTTTTCTCAGGTTTTTCGAAGTCATGTACCTGATTAAAGTTTCCTGCAAAGAATAATTTCCGTTTACAAGCGCGTCAAAATCAAGTTTGCTCCGCTTATTCCATTCTTCCCTTAACTCATCGTAATTTATAAACAGCCCGATATACCGCCCGTCTTCAATACCGCGGTAGGTAGTATCGTGTAAATAAGGATTTCCTTTTGCAGTAAATTGATCCAAAGTGCTAAAATCAACCTCGGGAGCAGTTGAAACCGAAATAACCACCGACCTGATGTATATAAATAAAGACAAGGGAATAGCGATTGCAATCAATAAAATGGCGATTTTGCCCACATAACTTTTCGATTGAAATGCCTGCCGAACAACTAAAACTATTATAATGGCAATTACAATTCCCAAACCAGTTACTGACTCGAGCAAGACAAGAAAAACAACGAACCATGTCGCAAGCAGCCCAAAACCAATTCGTTGCCAAATTTTAATACTTGAATCGAAAAACATAAAATATAGCAAGGCAAAAAAGGCGAAACTTACATTCAGGCTGAATCGCACGGAAGAAATAAATGGCGAAACCTCGCGGATGTCAACAAACTCAGCTTTAATAATGTAAACCAGGCTGATGATACTCCCCACGAAAACCGCAGCTATATAAAAATATATCATTACCCTGAATTGCTTATAAGTTATTCTGGGCATCGTGCTTATTACAACCGGAAAGAGCAATAAAGGCAGTTTAACCCGCATATCTTTTATTGCATAGGTAAAGTCGCTTGTATAAAACAAACCAAGGATATGAATCAGAAAAATAGAACTTAAAACAACAGCCGGTTTGTTTTTGAAAAACAAGGAAAATTTATCTACAAAATTGTTTGCAGCAAGGGTAAAGAAATATTTAAAGAAATGAAAAATACCTTTAAAAAATCCCCCAAGCTTAAAAAAACGATATGAAATGGTGAAGGAAAAACCGGATAAGAGCCACAAGAATAGCAACAGAAACTCGAAGTTGCTCATCGCGAATTTCGACAAGGGAATACTCATCGCAATCAGTGTGAGAACTGCAAAATAAGACCAGGAATGTATATTAAAACTTGAATTCAAGTTGATTTATGTATAAAATATTCTAATCTTTTTTTGCAACGTAGCTGCCATTTAATATGGAATCATAAAGAGGCGCGTCAGTTAACACACGGATAGCTTCATCAGTATCCGGGTCGTTTCGCAGCGAAACGATAATCTTTCCTTTCTGATAATAGTACCTGCTCACAATTTCAATCATCAGCAACTCTTCTATTTCATCTTTGTGCTTTTCAATATCTTTCTTCTTTTCCTGCTTAATTTCATTGTCCAGTGCTTCAAGCTGGGCGGCAATAACTGTGTAATATTCTTCGCGTTCGGAGCTGCTTTTCAATTCTTCCAAAACGACTTCTGTTTCAGTTTTATAATCAAAATCTTTATTTGAAACATAGGATTTGAAGTTGTTGTATGTTTCATCGCTAATTACAAACTCTTCAGGTGGTGCAATGTTTTCGTTTTTTAAATAAAATTCATTTCCATAATTGAAAAAATAATTTTGCGCATACAGGTCGCCGGTAATTTGGCTATACGATTCGGGTTTGATAACAATGTCAGGTTCAATTCCTCCACCATCAAACACTGTCCGTCCGCCACGGGTTTTAAAAGCTGAAATTAACGAATCTGGAACTTTATCCGATTTGCCATTATTGTTTTTTTGAAAATAATCAATAGCCTGAATACATCTTCCGCTAGGAATGTAATATTTGGAAATAGTAATTTTAAGTTTAGAATTATAGGGCAATGGAAGCACATTTTGAACCAGCCCTTTTCCGAAAGTGCGGCTGCCAATAACCACTCCCCTGTCCAAATCCTGGATGGCACCGGCAACAATTTCAGATGCAGAGGCGCTGTTTCCATTCACCAAAACTGCCAAGGGTATTTTTGTATCCTCCGGTGCTGATTTTGTGCGATGCACCATCACATTCTCACTTAGTTTACTTTTCGTGGTAACAACAATTTCACCTTTTGGAACAAAAATGTTGACGATATCAACAGCTTCGTTCAATAAACCACCGCCATTGTCTCGCAAATCAAGTATTAAACCTTTTAAATCATTGCTATCGCGAAGTTTAATAAAAGCATTTTTAACTTCATTGGCTGCATTCTGGTTAAACTGTGAAAGGCTGATGTAGCCAATATTTTCATCCAACATGCCAGAATAGGGAATATTAGGGAATTTTACCTTTTCGCGAACCAGTTCCACAGTTTTTGATATTGTATCGCCATAAGGCTGAACAACCATCAGCAAACTGGTTCCAGGAACACCTTTCAGCTTTTCACTAACTTCTGAACTGTTTCTGCCTTGCGCCGACTCTCCGTCAACTTCAATTATTTTATCCCCGGGTTTCAAACCTGCTTTTTGTGCCGGGAAACCTTCATATGGTTCGGTTATCACTATGAAATCGCCTTGTTTTTGAATTAAAGCCCCAATGCCACCATATTCGCCCTTGGTCATCAACTCAAAATCTTCCAGTTGCGATTCGGGAATGTACACAGTGTAAGGGTCAAGCGTAGCCAGCATTGCATCTATGGCGGCTTTGTTCAACTCGCCGGGGTTGATGTTGTCAGCATAATTTTGGTTGAGCGTCCGCATAATATCAACATAGATTTCTATGTTTTTCGAAATCTCAAAATTGTTTGATTGCTGGGCATTAACAAAAGTAAAACCAAACAAAAAGATTACTAGTAATGTTATTTTTCTGAAGTTTATTTTAGTCATATTGTTTTTATTTAAGGTACTGGGTCGTAGCCACTTCCACCCCATGGATTGCACGAACCAATGCGTTTTAAAGCCATCCAGCCACCTTTGAAAGGGCCATATTTTTGAATGGCTTCAACGCTGTATGCAGAACAAGTGGGTGTATAACGACAAGACCTGCCAATGAACGGGGAAAGAGTGTATTGATACACGCGGATAAGGAATATAAAAAATTTACCCAACAGCTTTCCCATTCAATTCATTTAAGCGCTGCAAAATTAGAATTATTTTTTGTTCAATTTCGGCATATTCCGGAATTGTTTTCCCTGTGAAGATAAGTCCGAGTAATAAAAGCTTTTCTTCGTTCTTTCGCTTTTCGTAAAGAATTTCTTTATTTTTCCTGAAAGCTTCCCTTGCAAGCCTTTTTACCCGGTTTCGGTCAACTGCATTTTTAAAATTTCTTTTTGAGACTGAAATTAAAACCTGGACAGGAAACTTATGTTCTGCTTCAATTTCATGAAATAAAACCTTGAAAGGATACTGAAAAAAGTATTGCTTACTGCTAAAAAGCAGTGCAATCAATTTTCTGCTGGACAGGCGTTCAGCTTTTGTAAAAGTTTGTCTCAAAATATTTAATGAAATGAATAGGAAAAAGTTAAATTCAAACCATAGTCAGTGGTTGAATATTTATCAGAAGGTGGAGCGCTGTCATAATTATAATACAAACTGAAGCCAACTTTTAAGTTATTTCCATAAACGCTCAGGTTTGGTGCCAGGTTGATATTTACCCTGTTTCTTTTGTCATTAATATATGGAAGATAGGTTATGTTTGAAGTAACACTAATTTTTGGTTCCTTAAAATGATAGACCTTCCATGCCAGCGTCAACATTCCGGCTATATACTCACTTGAACCGGATTCTCCATAGTCCCATTCTTCCGTGCCATCAAAACCGGCACCAGCGGATAATCGGTTCCAGGAATTATAAATAAAATCCCTTATAATTGATAAAGTTATGCCATACCGGGCCTGGACTCCCAACTCGGAGTTTTGATCATAGCCAAATGCAAGCCCTCCTGACCATTCCTTTTTAATTGTCCTTTGCCAGGTTAAAGCTGCCTGGTTTGAACTTGAATTTAAAGTATCTACATACCACACAAGGTTATTATTCCACTGCAATTCGAAAAATGATTTCTTCTTTCTGTGAGTTAGGTCGCCCGAAGACACGAATGACATATTTTTATTCGATTTGGTCAGGTTGTACCCAAGGCTGAAATTACCACTTGTCCTTAGCCAGAAATTACTTTTAATTGGATAAACTTCCACAAGTTCACGCATATTAATCAATTTTCGAACACTATCCATTACAATATATGTCATTTGTTTCAGACGCGCTGTATCAAATGAGCCGTAATAAATTGAATCGTTGGTTAGTTTGATTTCAAATTGTTTTTTCGATTTAATAGAACTAATGTCCACCTCATCAATGCTGATGGTATTCATTCCCTCTACGGAATACGAAAGTTGCCCGTAAACAATTTTCTTCAGGTCGCCGGTTATGATATTGCCATTAACCATTACAATAGTATCCGTTTTTTGGCCATAAGACAATGCAGGCCAAAAGCCGATTAATAAAAGCAAAGCAAAGGTAATTCTGGTGTTCAATCTGTTGGTTTTTGTGTGGTTTGCAAATTTAGGATAATCTGCCGCTTTTCAAATATTTTTAACTGAAACAAAATAATCTGTTTGAGTTTTTATTATAAAAAATTGAAAAATATACTAACTTCGACGGCTTAAAAAATTAAGTGTATGAAGACAAAACCGAGGTTAAGTTTTTGGCAGATTTGGAATATGAGCGTTGGCTTTTTGGGCATCCAGTTTGGCTTTGCCCTGCAAAATGCCAATGCCTCCAGAATATTATTAACCTTTGGCGCCGACCTGCACAACCTTTCGTGGTTTTGGCTGGTGGCTCCTGTAACAGGAATGATTATCCAGCCTATCGTTGGTTATTTCAGTGACAAAACTTGGAACCGACTTGGCAGGAGACGTCCTTATTTTCTGGCAGGTGCCATCCTTACCAGTTTGGCTTTGGTGTTGATGCCCAATGCGCCCCATTTGGCAAGTTTTATTGCACCTATGTTTATAGGTGGTGGTTTGTTGATGATAATGGATGCCTCAATCAATATTTCGATGGAGCCCTTTAGGGCTTTGGTTGCTGACAAATTGCCCGATGAGCAGCACACAATGGGTTTTTCGGTACAAACTGTTTTAATTGGAATAGGAGCTGTAATTGGTTCCTGGCTGCCCTACATCCTTGCCAACTGGATGGGTATTTCAAAAGAAGCTTCCGGAGCCGGGCTTGTACCACCCAACGTAGTTTTCTCTTTTTATATTGGCGCTGCAGTCCTTTTGGCAACAATTATCTGGACGGTTGTCAGGACAGAAGA
>DATCTB010000355.1:0-2569 GCA_036568185.1 Bacteroidales bacterium
AATGGTTATATTCTGAGAAGGGCTGCAGTTGATTTTAATGTGCCGCTAATAACCAATGCAAGGCTGGCCAGCGCTTTTATTTATGCTTTCACGCGTTACAAACCTGAAGAACTGACAGTGAAAAGTTGGGGGGAATATTGATTTTTTTAATTCAAACTCACACTTTAATTGCAATCTTACGGCCGTTTTAACAATTGGATTACTTTTGTTCAAATTATTCAATAAAAAAAACATGAAAAAGACATTACTTCAAATTTTAAGTTTACTATTCTTATTAGTATTGGTTTCCTGTTCATCAGTCCAGATTACCTGGGATTATGACAAAGATGCAGACTTCGCAAACCTTAAAACCTACGAATATTATGGCTGGGCAGATAACAGCGATAAAATTCTCAATGTAATAGATAAAACAAGAATCGAAAAATCATTTGCCGCCGAGTTTACAAAAAGAGGAATCAGCTATGTTAAAGAAGGTGGCGACATGGTGGTCGCTTTGTACATTGTTACGGAACAAAGACAAGAAACTACGGCCACAACAACAGGTGTTGGAGGCATATATGGCGGCTATGGATATGGCGGTTATTATGGTTATGGGCCTCGTTGGGGTTGGGGAACCGGGATGGCACAAACAACAGTTAGTACTACCAATTATACTGATGGAACATTAATTATCAGCGTATTTGATGCTAAAGAACAAAAGTTGATTTGGGAAGGTGCTGCCAGCGGAACTATTAATGAGGACCCACAGAAACGAGATAAAAATATTCCTAAAGTGGCTGCTGAAGTAATGCAGTATTACCCTGTGAAGCCATTGCCTAAAGAAAAGAAATAATTATTGTGGCTGACAATTCTAAAGAAATAATTCAAAAACAGAAACCTCCGGTGGTGCGTTTGCTTACCGGGGGTTTCATTTTTATACTTGGCTTGATTTGCCCGGTTTTTATTCCGCTTGTTCTTATTACCGATTTATCTGCCGCAGCCAAAACAATATTTTCAGGTTTGCTAGCTTTAGGAATTCCTGAACTGCTAATGTTGGTTGCCATTGCCATTCTGGGCAGGCCAGGCTATGAATATTTAAAATCAGGTATTTTTCATTTTTTCAAAAAATATGGGCCACCTGCAAGAGTTAGTCGTACAAGGTACAGAATTGGGCTTGTGTTGTTCATAACACCTATTTTGTTCATCCTTCTTTTGCCTTACACTTCAGACTTTTTACCTTTTTATAAAGAATACGGTTTGCCTTTTAATATAACACTAGACTTGGTTTTTCTGGCCAGTTTACTTGTTTTGGGTGGAGATTTTTGGGATAAATTAAGGTCGCTTTTTATTTATAATTCAAAGGCTGTTATTAGGAAAAAAGATAAATCGATATAAAACTCTATAATTTTTCAAATTTCATTTCGTTTCCATCACCATCGAGAATCAGCAAGTACCTTATCAATTCAGTGTCGCGCACAATCATTTCATACTGAAAGGCACCCTCTTTTTCAATCTTTATTATGTTCATTATTTCGCCATATTTTTCAGCAATTTCCCTCAATTTTCCTACGAATAAGGCTGGGTTCAGATTGGTCTTAACAATCAGCATATTACCATCGCCATCAAACTCGGCAATTTTCTCAATTTCTTCTTCGTAAAAAACAGTTTCAAAATTGCCATTTTTTTTAAACCATTCAACATTTTTTGCTTTAGGAAAAGTTTTAGCAAATACAGCAGAAACGGCCTTTGAAGGCAAATTGCTCTTATTCTGAAACAGTAACTTGAAAAAATTATTCTTCCCCATTTTAGTGTCCATTGTTTTCGTAATTGATTTTATATAAATAAAGCACCCGAGCTTTAGCCCTTTTTATTCTCATTTTTGCAGCACTTTCGCTAATTTTCAGCGTTTCCTGAATAGATTTCATCGGCAGGTTATCCAGGTATTTCATCAGCAGCAAAGTTTTTTCTTCAGGATGTATCTGGTCGAAAATCTGCAGCATCCTATCATATTTGATTTTGGCAAATTCCTTTTCACTTTCATCAACTATTTCAGCAATTTCGTGGCTGCCATTCCATTCAGGATAATGCAATTTGCGTTTGTGCCTGAGAAATTCAATACAATGATTGTAAGTTATAACGTATATCCATGAAGAAAAAGTAGCTTCTCCTCTAAATTTATCTATTTTTTCAAAAGCTTTTGTGAAAATTTCCTGAGTCAATTCTTTAGCTAACTGACTGTCTTTAACAAGGTTGTAGCATTTATCAAATACTCTTTTCTGAAACCTGCTATAGAGGATGGAGAATAATTCGCGTTTATTAGCAGTTACAATTTGTACAACTATTTCTTCATCTGTAAGTGCTTGAAGGCTATCTAATTTTCGAGTCAATTGATTTTAAATTGATTACAAATAAAAAATGAAGAAAAAATGTTCACAAATCGCTGTAAAAATAATCACTTATATGGAAAAAAATGAATAATTTTGTTTTTTTAATAAAAAAGATGTGACTTTACATTAAAACTCCGTCTAAATAACAAATTGAAATTAAATTTTAAACAGTAAATACCAAATTATTCATTTAACTTAAATTA
>DATCTB010000356.1:0-2164 GCA_036568185.1 Bacteroidales bacterium
TCCTTCATTTTCTTGATGGCAATGTCTTTATATTGCTCGATATAGTCTTCGGTGCTTATCCTTTCCTGGGCTTTCAGGGAAAAAGAATAGCTTACGGTAATAAGCAAGAGACTGAAATATAATAAAATACGCTTCGGCAAAATTGTTTCAGGTTTGGTTCAAAAGTAAAGGTTTATCGGCATTACCTACCGGGAAGTAAACGCAATTTTACACAATTCATTGTTACTAAATTAGGGGATTAGGCTTTAGGCTGTTTGGCTTTTAGGAAGAGGCCTGTTTATATATATTTAACAGAATTTTTTCCGGTTCCCTCCCCTTGGGGGAGGGTTAGGGTGGGGTAGCCTAAACTGCTAATAAAAAATGAATACTTTTGCCATTCATCAACTCATCTATTCTCCAATTCATCAATTCCATGTCCCCAGAAATAGTTTTCAAATATTTTCCCGATTTAAGCGAAAAACAACAAGAGCAGTTTTCAAAATTGTTCGAATTGTATAGTTTTTGGAATGCGCAAATCAATGTCATTTCCCGCAAGGATATGGAAAATTTTTACTTGCACCATGTATTGCACTCACTTGCTATCGCGAAGGTTATCCGTTTTAAAGATTATACCGAAGTTATGGATGCTGGTACCGGTGGCGGTTTCCCGGGAATTCCTTTGGCAATCATGTTTCCGGGCACGAAATTTTATTTGGTTGATTCAATTGGAAAAAAAATAAAAGTGGTGAAAGAAGTAGCCTCTGCGCTTGGCTTGGAAAATGTTGAAGCTGAGCAAATCAGGATGGAACAGGTTGACCGCACTTTCGATTTCATTGTGAGCCGCGCAGTTACTTCACTCCCTGAATTTTTAAGGTGGACAAGAAATAAATTTCATCGCAAATCTTTCCACGATTTACCCAACGGAATACTCTATTTAAAAGGTGGCGACGTTAGCCAGGAAATTGCTGACATCAAGCCTTTGAAAGTAAAAGTGTACGACATTCCTGCTTATTTTGAGGAAGAATTTTTTGAAACAAAAAAAGTTATCCGAATTAACCGCTAATTTTTTCTAAGCTGAAAAGCTAATTTGCAAAGGCGTAATGGATTATGTTGATAATTAATTTTTAAACAGCAATAAAAAACCTTAATTTCGCCCCTTCTTAAAAAAATAAATATGAAAAATGTAATACAAAAAACTTTAAAGGATTCTGTTGCAATGCGATGGATGGCGCTGATAATGGTAAGTGGCCTTACTTTTTCAACTTATTGGTTTCAGGATTTTTATTCTGGTATTAAGGGTTTAATGGAAAGCGAACTTGGGTTTACAAGTGAAGAATTTGGACGTGTTATCGCTTTGACTACAATTGCGAATCTTTTTGGGATGATAATAATTGGAGGTATTATTATTGACAAATGGGGTATTCGACTTGCTGGATTTCTTTTTGGTTCTCTCGCAACATTAGGCGCAGGTATATCCGCTGCCGCAGCCGCAGGTTTTTTTGGAGAAAGTCATTCAACAGTTTTAACAATGATGATTGTTGGCCGAATTATGTTTGGCTCTGGTCTTGAGGTGATTGCTGTAGTTGCGACAACTGCAGTTGTCAAGTGGTTTAAAGGATACGAACTTGCTTTGGCTATGGCAATAAACATGGGCTTTGGAAGATTAGGTTCGGCAATGGGTATTGCTCTTTCAATCGATATTGGTGGAGGACAAGTTTCCCCAGCATTTAATTTTGCGGCAACCTTAGTAGGCATTTCTCTTTTACTGTTTTTCGTTTATAGTGTTTTTGATTTGAAACTTGATAAAGAAACAAAACAAGAAAGGGAAGATAACAAAGGAGAAGACTTTAAACTTAATGATTTAGTAAAATTAATGACAAATCGCTCATTTTTATTAATTGCATTATTATGTGTTGCTTTTTATTCGGCTGTTTTTCCATTTATTCAATATGCACCTGATTTGCTAGTTAATAAGTTTGGGTTTAGTTATAAATTACCAGCAGGAGAAGGGGTATTTGAACTTTTTGGAAATGCATCATTAGGAAGTACTGTAATTTATGTTGCTCTATTTGTTTTCGGTTTGAGTTTTTCGATGATACCAAATAAAATGAAAACAACTGGAAAAAAAGTGACCTCATTTGTTATAATTTTAGCGATTTTTATTGTTTTTATTGGCGGTTTATGG
>DATCTB010000357.1:0-9278 GCA_036568185.1 Bacteroidales bacterium
GAAAAAATGGTTTCAATTCAGCTTTGCTTAAAAATTCAAACAAAATTTCTTCATCACTCCTGGTTTCGTTTTTAAATTGTTCATTTCTTAAGAACTGTAAAATCCGAAGCCCATCAACTTTGTTTGCGCAAGCTTTCACAAAATTAGGGCGGTCTTTGTAGTTTAACCTTAAAGGTTCCCAGATTTTTTCAGCCTTAAATTGTTTTTGTAAAAAGCTATCCATTGGTGTTGGAATGTTTTTTTCAAACAAATCTGGAAATAAATCAAAAGTCTCTTTCATTTTTCGGAAAGATTCCTTTTTATAAATTGGATAAGAGGCCCAATCGCCAGTGTTTCCCTTTATTAGAGCCGGGCCAGTACCAAAAATAACCCTGTCTGAGAACCTTGAACTGGGATAAGCAATGGTTTCGCACCAGTTGGCCACTTTCCCTGTTTTCTTTAATTTTTGAATAAAATAAAAATCTTCACCCGATTTCACCGGGGTAAGCCCACCAATTTTGCGGTAAGCAGTAACCGTAGACGCCATAGCCGAACCAATAGCCGTAAATGCGTACGGATTGCCGATTTCGAGCATGTTCAGCAAATAATGCCGCATATAAATTTCATATCTTAAAATCAACCTGTCATTCACCGGATTTCCCGTTAAGGGGTGATAATAAGGAATTGCCAGGCCAAGCAGGTTCTCTTTTCTTGAAATCTTATCCAAAACAGCACCTGCAAAATTGGGTGGATAAAAGGTGTCTGCATCAATACAGATGATAATATCTTCAGGGTTTGCAATTTTTGAAATATAGTCCATCGCTACTTTTCTTGCCCAACCTACTCCTCCCTTTTTTGCTGGCCAACCATTCCCTTCAGAGCTTTTGTCGATGATATGAATTTTTAAGTTGGAATCATTTTTTAAAAACTCAATACTTTCCTGGTTATTTATGCACTGATCAAGTTTTTCAGGCTGTTTCCACCAATCATCATATTGGTTAACGCAAACAATCAACTCGAAGCCTTGATATTCCTGATTTTTCAAGCATTCGATTATTGATGGCAAATTTTCAAACTCGTTTAAAACGGGCAGTGCAAAATAAATATTTGGTGCTTCTCCCACTTTTGCAAAAATCAAATGATTTTTAATTAAATGTTCTTCTGTGAAAAATTATCTCTATTTTTGAGCTAATTCATAACAGTTCTAAATAACCCAATATGTTAGAAAACGCAGTAATCAGTAGCTTGCCCAAGCATTTAAAGGCTTTCATTGTTGATCAAAATTATGAAAATTATACAGCCCAGGATCATGCCGTCTGGCGATATGTGATGCGGCAGAATTTGCATTTTCTTGCAAATTATGCGCACAAATCTTACCTCGATGGTTTAAGCAAAACCGGAATTTCGATTGATAAAATCCCGAGTATTAACGAAATGAATGAAATTCTTTCGAAGATTGGTTGGGCTGCTGTTGCAGTTGACGGGTTTATTCCCCCGGCGGCTTTTATGGAATTTCAGAAGCACAATGTGCTAGTTATCGCTGCGGATATCAGGTCTATCAAGCAAATTGAATATACGCCTGCTCCCGATATTATTCACGAAGCTGCGGGCCATGCGCCTATTATTGCCGACCCGGAATATGCTGAATATTTGAGAAACTTTGGCGATATTGGTTCAAAAGCTTTTTCTTCAAAAAAAGATTATGAATTGTATGAAGCTATTCGTCACCTTTCCATATTAAAAGCAAACCCAAATACACCGGTAAAAAAAATTGAAAAGGCTGAAGCAATCTTGGAAAAATTAGGCAATAATATAGGAGTTCCGTCGGAGATGACGCTGATCAGAAACCTGCACTGGTGGACGGTTGAATACGGTTTGATCGGCGATTTGGACAACCCAAAAATCTATGGTGCCGGATTACTTTCTTCAATCGGAGAAAGTTCAGGTGCTATGAAAGATGATGTAATAAAAATACCTTATACAATTGATGCACAAGATTATAGCTTCGACATTACAAAACCACAGCCCCAGCTTTTTGTAACGCCTGATTTTAAATATCTGAATGAAGTGCTTGAAGAATTTGCTAATCAAATGGCACTCAGAAGAGGTGGAATTGAAGGTATTACAAAAGCCATCGAATCTGGAAATACAGCAACAGTGGAATACGCATCGGGGTTGCAAGTTTCGGGAACTTTTACTGAAGTGTTAACAAGCAATGGCCTGCCCGCTTATATCAAAACTACTGGGCCAACAATTCTTTGTTATCAGAATAAAATGCTCGATGGGCATACGAAAGAATATCATGCTGAAGGATATGGCTCGCCAGTGGGAGCGATAAAAGGTTTTTTAAAGCCAACCCGACTACTTACAGCGCCCGAGTTACATTCATTAGGAATTGAAAAAGGCAAGCGCGCCAGTTTTGAGTTTGACTCCGGCCTAACGGTTGATGGCGACACAAAAAAAATCCTCAGAAAAGAAGGTAAATTACTTCTAATTTCTTTTACAAATTGTACAGTGAAGCTTGATGGCGTTACATTATTCGAGCCTGACTGGGGAACCTACGATATGGCAATTGGAGAAAAAATCATTTCAGCTTTTAATGGTCCTGCCGATGCTGAAGCTTTTGGTTTGGAGTATGAAGCTCCTGCCGAAAAAACACAGCATATAAAATATTCCGCTACCGCGAAAAAAATGCACGCATTGTATGCAGAAGTTCGAGAAATAAGGGAAAAGCAAATTAATTTTGAAAATTTATCATCTATTTTGGAAAAAACCCGAAGTCTTGACCGGGAAGAGTGGTTATTGATGCTGGAAATTTTTGAATTAGCCTATAAAAATAATAATGAGCATGAGCTTACCAAAAAGATTGTTTTTTATTTAAATGAAATAAGAGCAATCCGCCCCGATTTGGAAACCTTGATAAATAATGGTTTCGATTTGATAACTTCCGGAAAATAATTTCCAAAATTGAAATTTGATGAAATTCTCATCAGGCGATGTAGCAGACTATTACGATCAAACCCTGAATCATTACCAAAAATGGTGGCATTTAAACGATTCGCTGGCTGTTCATTATGGTTTTTGGAAAGATGAAACTAAATCCTTCGTTGAAGCATTGCAAAATACCAACCACTTTCTGGCAGAAATGGCCAATATTCAAGAGGGAATCAGGATACTGGATGCAGGCTGCGGAGTTGGTGGCTCGGCATTCTACTTGGCTGAAAATCATCGGGCTAAAGTAACAGGTATTACACTTAGCGAAAAACAATTAGCCTTTGCAAACCGAAAACTAACTGATTTAAAATTAGATAACTATGTCGATTTCAGGCTGGAAAATTATGTACAAACTTCATTTCCTGACAACACTTTCGATCTAATCTGGGCAATTGAAAGCATCACCTCTGCGCCTGATAAAGCACAATTTGCAACTGAATCTTACCGAATATTAAAACCTGGCGGAAAACTAATTATTGCTGATTATTTTGCTACCGCGAAAAAAGATGACCCTAAAAATTGGCTCGAAAAATGGCGGCAATGTTGGAGTATGGCACTATTTTTAGAAATGGATGTTTACAGGGAAATATTTGAAGGGCAAGGTTTGAAATTTTTAAAACAAGAAAATATTACCAAAAACATTTTTCCTTCTGCCCTCAAAATGTACCGTGCTTATTTATTAGGCGCTTTGCCATCTATTTTGTACAATGCGTTTCACAACACCAGTCGTTTTGCCAAAACACATTACAAATCAGGAAAATACCAATACGAAGCGCTGAAGGCCGAACTTTGGGAATATCGGGTTTTGCTATTCGAGAAGCAATAAAAATAGATCTTAATAAACCTCGGTCATAAGCACAGTGAGTGCCTGGTGGGGATTTCCTGACGCAATCAATTCCCGTGCATATTGGTGAAGAAGGATATTATTTTTTACAATTTTCTTCACTCTCTGGTGAGTTTTCATTTGTATAATTTCGCTGGCTTCTGGTAGTTTCTCCAAATTTCCCAATTGACCCAAATCATTACCAGTAAGCACCGTACTAAGCCTGATATGCTCAGGAAGACTATCCACTCCAATTCCCAAAGCAGCCGAAGGTTTCGGAACAATAAATTTCGAATCTCCCGAAGTGCGGACGTAATAATTTCCGCCCATGCGGCCTACCAGGTCTATTTTATCCGTATCAATTTCTCCATTTTCATCCAGAATTTTTTCATCAAGATGAATATGCAAAATTTCGCAAACGACTAAATTAGCTGAGCCTGCTTGCCCACCGGTTTCAATTATTTCCCTCACTTTACACTCGAATTGCAAAGGCGATTCCTTCACCCTGAAAGGATTGACGAAAGTAGATTCTATTGGTGTAAACCCCGATTTTAAAAATTCATTCACCCCTTTTGGGTATTCGGTGCTGGAGAGGCTCATTTGCTGAACCATATTATAAGTAACAGCATTTATCACAACTTCAGGCACTTCCTTCAGGTTTTCTAAAGTATGTTTTGTGGTATTGTCCCTTCCGCGGCGTGAAGGCGAAAATATCAAGGTTGTTGGGTTAACGCCAAAAGCATTGAAAAAACTGAAAGGTGATAAATTCGGGTTTCCATCTTTATCAACTGTACTCGCAAAGGCAATTGGTCGCGGAGCAATTCCACGCAACATTAACTGGTGCAGTTTATGATTTCCGTATTCATTTGGGTCAATCTCGATCATAATATCCTATTTTTTTGCAGGCAAAATTTTTGTACTAACTTCTCCAAAACCAATCCTGACTCCATTGTTCAATCCATATCCACGCATGATGATAGTATCCTTGTCTTCAATAAATTTCCGCTCGGTTCCATCACTCATTTTCAGCGGTTTCGTTCCTGCCCAAGAAAGTTCCAACATGGATCCATAAGAATCTGGCGTGTGGCCTGAAATTGTTCCCGAAGCGTATAAATCGCCAACATTGATGTTGCAACCATTCACTGTTTGGTGAGCCAATTGCTGGCTCATGTTCCAATACATATATTTGAAATTCGATTTGCAGACCAAAGTTTCTTTCGCCTTTTCAGGTTTTATAAGCACTTCCAGGTTGATGTCAAAATTTCTTTTTCCAGAAAATTGCAGGTAAGGCAACACTTTTGGCTCCTGAACCGGCCCGGCAACCCTGAAAGGTTCAAGCGCATCAAGGGTAACAATCCAGGGAGAAACAACTGAGCCGAAATTTTTAGAAAGAAATGGGCCAAGTGGCACATATTCCCATTTCTGTATATCGCGCGCAGACAGGTCGTTGAATAACAGCAAACCAAAAATAGCATCTTCAGCTTTTTCCACCGGAATGCTTTCTCCAAGCTGGGTTTTACTGCCGGCCACAAAGGCAACTTCCAACTCAAAATCAAGCCTTTTAGTAGGCCCAAAAACTGGTGGCAAAGCATCATCGGGCCGTGTTTGCCCGTTTGGCCTGTGAATATCCGTACCTGAAACCACGATTGAAGAACTCCGCCCATGATAACCTACCGGGATATGTTTCCAATTTGGCAAAAGGGCATTCGCCGGGTCGCGGAACATGATGCCCACATTGGTCGCATGCTCTATGCTGGAGTAAAAATCGGTGTAATCGCCAATGCTTACAGGCAGCATCAATTCCACTTCATTGATTGAAAAAAGAGCCAGTTTCTTGGCTTCTTCGTCAGCCCTAAGCTCATCATTATTTACATCAAAAAGCTCTGACAACCTGTTGCGGAGTTCTTGCCAGAAATTTTTTCCTTCACCGATTAGTGCATTCAAATCATTTTGGTAAAAAATACTCAGGTCATCAACTTCCAGAATATCAAAATACCCAAAGTCAGCAAGAACAGAAAGGCTGATTACTGTATCGCCTATTCTGGTTGCCGGGTGGGCTTCTGTATTTTTTGTTTTAAAAATCCCGAAAGGGATATTCTGTATTGGAAAATCGCTGTTTACGGGCACTTCAATCCATGAATGCAGTTCTGGGTTATTTGCTTTTATCATTTTGCTAAGTGGTTATCAGTTAATGGTTATTTGTTAATGGTTATCAGTTAATGGTAATTTGTTAATGGTTATTTGTTATTAGAATAATGCAAAAAAAAACTGTTGCACAAAGTGGAACAAAGATTCACAAAACCAATACGCGGGTTTTCTTGCTGAACTGGTTTTTTTAGATCCTTAAACACCCCGAAAACTTTCGGGGCAGGATGACTACATCTTCGGACTTTTATCTTTCGTCTTTTATCTTTTGTCTTCTATAAAGTACCCCTCAACCCTTGCTCCCGCTCAATTGATTCAAACAAAGCTTTAAAGTTTCCTTTTCCAAATGATTCGGCACCGTGGCGCTGGATAATTTCAAAAAAGAAAGTTGGGCGGTCTTCAACAGGCTTGGTAAACAATTGCAACAAATAGCCTTTATCATCCCTGTCAACCAGAATTTTATATTTTTTCAATACCTCAATATCTTCATCAATTTCACCAACTCTTTCTGGTATATCATCATAATATGAATCGGGAACGTGAAGAAAATCAACTCCTCTTTCGCGCAAATGGTGGATAGATTCGATAATATTATTCGTTGCAATGGCAACATGCTGAGGGCCTGGCCCAATATAGAAATCCAGAAATTCCTCAATTTGCGATTTTTTCAAACCCTTTGCAGGTTCGTTTATCGGAAATTTAATGCGCATATTATCATTAGCCATCACCTTGCTTTTCAAAGCAGTAAATTCTGTTGAAATATCTTTGTCATCGAAAGAAATCAACTGGTTAAAGCCCATTACATCGCGGTAAAACTCAGCCACCTGGTCCATTTCGCCCCAGCCCACATTTCCAACAATATGGTCAACATACAGCAAGCCAGTATCTTCCGGCTGGTATTCGGGTTCCCATTTCATGAATCCCGGCAGGAAATCTCCTTTGTAATTTTTCCTTTCGACAAACATGTGAACTGTTTCGCCATAGGTATAAATGCCGGCCATCACCACTTCGCCTTTGTCATCCTTCAGCACATAAGGCTCTTTGTATGGTTTGGCTCCTTTTTTTACAGTTTCTTCAAATGATTTCCGGGCATCTTCCACCCAAAGGGCTATAACTTTCACACCATCTCCGTGAAGCTTATGGTGAACGGCAATTTCCGATTCGGGAGTTAAAGCACCTGTAAGCACAAAAGTGACTTTGTTCTGCCTCAAGACGTAGGAAACCCTGTCTTTTAGTCCAGTCTCAAGCCCGGCAAAAGCAACGGGCTGAAACCCAAATGCTGATTGGTAGAAATGGGCCGCCTGCTTGGCATTTCCCACATAAAATTCTACGTAATCTGTTCCATTTATAGGTAATGATTTCTGTAATTCGTTCATTTTTATCGTAATAAAAAAGTTTGTAAATAGTTTAAATAATTAATCCAGCCAACTTTTATAATAGTCAGCATCTTCAATTTGCATGGCTTGTTTCGTCAATTTCAATGGCTTGAAAGTGTCAACCATTACGGCATATTCGTCAGTTTTTATTTGCCCAATGCTCCGCTCTACAGCACCTGGGTGCGGGCCATGCGGGATGCCGATGGGATGCAGTGTAATCTGCCCACGCCCAATATTGTTCCTGCTCATAAAGTCGCCATCAACATAATACAGTACTTCATCTGAATCCACATTGCTGTGGTTGTATGGCGCCGGAATGGATTCCGGGTGGTAATCATACAGCCTGGGGACAAACGCACACGTTACGAAAGCAGGCGTTTCAAAGGTTTGGTGAACAGGCGGTGGCTGGTGAATGCGCCCAGTGATAGGCTCGAAATCGTAAATGGAAAATGTAAAAGGGTACAAATACCCGTCCCAGCCAATAGCGTCAAAAGGATGAGTGGCATAATGATACCCAAAAATAAGGTCATCACGTTTTACTTTTACCAGAAAATCACCCTTTTCATTGAAAGTATTTAATTTACCAGGAGCATGAATATCTCTTTCGCAAAATGGCGAATGCTCGAGCAATTGCCCGAATTTGTTCATATACCGTTTTGGGAAATTCAGTGGATGAAACGATTCGGTGATAAACAAGCGGTTCCTTTCATCTTGAAAATGCATTTGGTAAATCGTACCGCGTGGCACCACTATATGGTCGCCTTTTTTGAATTTCAATTCGCCGTAAATCGTCATCAAACTTCCCGCGCCTTCATGCACAAAGATCATCTCATCAGCCTGAGAATTTTTGTAGAAAAAATCCGACATCGATTTTTTCGGCGCTGCCAGGCTTAAATATACATCCTGGTTGAAAAGCACCACTTTCCGGCTATCCAGAAAATCATCAACTGGTTTAATATCAAATCCCCTGAAAGCCCTGCATTGCATATTATGCCCTACTGCAACTTCGGGTGCTACAGAATATTCTTTGTCAATACCCAATACTTTTGTTGGCGGGTATTCATGATAAATTGTTGAGTAAACATCTGAAAATCCGGCGGTTGAAACTAGTTCTTCAGCATATAATTTGCCATCAGGCTTTTTAAAAATAGTGTGCCGTTTGGCAGGAATTTGTCCGCGCTGTTGGTAATGAGGCATTTTTATTTAGTTTGAATTAAGATTGGCAAAGATAGGAATAAAGCAAGAAATTCCGAAAACGATTGCGGAGATTCAGTTAAGAATTCCTAAAATTGAATTCATAAATTAATAAAATAAGGAAACGGAAAATTTCCTAAAACCGGTATCCAACTTGAATCATATACCTTACACCAAGCCCAACATTTGTATTGAACCCCGAATCTTTAGTGTACCCATTTTGCACCAAGTTTTCGAATCCGGGAATCTTTTCTGACACTGCATCGTAAATTTTTTGCAAATATTCGTTTTCTTCATTGATATCCAGGCCACTACTGTTTAATGTGAGTTTAGTGCTATAGGCTGTAATACTTGGAGCCAGGAAGATAATGTCTATGGAAAGGCGTTCTTTTATTATAAATTGGTACCCTAACTCGACACCGACGCTGACAATATTCAATTTACCTCCAAAAGTGAGGCTCGATTTTACAACATCATTATCAAGTATATCTGCACTATTCTCAAATTGATAGAAATAATATGCACTGTACACTCCCCAATAAAGCCCGGCAGGAGCCATACCCAGGTTAAGTTTTTTAAAATAAAACCTGTAATCGGCAGCCACGCTAAAGCCGCTTTTCGAGTTATTATTTGTTACATTCAGGCTATCAAGTAACCTGCCACTGGTTAACGAAGGTAAAACATAATAACCGGCATTGACTGAAAAAGAGCGGTATGGTTTTAGCACCCTCTCATAAGAGAAATTGATGTTATTTGTACTCCAAACA
>DATCTB010000358.1:0-7852 GCA_036568185.1 Bacteroidales bacterium
TTCCCCTTTGCGAATGGTTTGGCAAACCTTAACCAACCCGTATTCATATAGGCATCGGCTGGTGCACTGGTAAGCTTTGACGTATAATAATTTTGAATGTTAAAAGCCGTCATGTTGGCCAGCGGGTTGTTGGCCTGGGCGTCACTTTGTGCATCGTTATGTTCCTGGGCAGTTAATTGTGGAACCTCCCACAAGATGAGCAGTAGCATGATTATTATTTGTTTTATTGTAGTTCTCATTGAGAATTAATTTACATTATTTAACATGTTTATTTAACCAAAATGCCCATTTTTAAATATTTAATTTAATAAGTTCTCCTGCTTATTTGAATAACAGGAGAACTTATGAGTGCTACTTTACCTAAAGAGATTATTGTTTCATTTTATCTTGCGCTGCTTTGATTTGCGCCTTTACTGCATCAAGGTTAAAACTTGCACCTTTTTGCATAGGCGGATAATCAATGGCAGTTTTTGCCAGTTCCTCAACGTATTCCTGCATCATAACAAAACGCCAGAATTCCTGTCCATAATAGTTTTGCAATGCCATCATCGATTCACCTGGAGAGATTCCCATTCGCTCGAAGGGATCAAGCCGCAGATTATATAGAAGTGGCCAGCCCAGCTGTACAGTAGGTCCAAACCAACCGCTCGGTTGGCCGAGTAGCTGGAACTTCAGATCGCCAATACGCATGGCTGCAAGCTGTGATTGAGTAAAATACCAAATTTCTTCACGTGCCGACTCACCACCATTTGTAAGCATCTCAGTTTGGTCATAACCATCCAAATGCACCTTGTAAGTTTTACCATTAAGATCTTTTCCTTTTAATAGCTCTTCTTTGATGTTTGGTTCTCCAGCAGCAGTCAGAAATGTTGGAAACCAATCCATACCAGACATCACTCCATTGATAACAGTGTTAGGAGCAACTTTACCTGGCCAATAAAGTATACATGGTGACCGGAACCCACCTTCAGTAGCCATTCCTTTGGCACCTCTAAATGGTGTAGTCCCACCGTCGGGCCATGTAAAGGTTTCAGTTCCATTGTCAGTAGTTACAACGATTATGGTATTATCGAGTTCGCCCATCTCTTCGAGTTTGGCTACTAGTGAACCGATCAGGTCGTCGAATTGCTTCATGCCTGCCTCCTGAATAGTCCATTTACTTTCAGGGGTCATCATTCCTGCGTATTTAGGCGAAAGATATGTGAATACATGCATTCTGGTTGGGTTGTACCACACGAAGAAAGGCTTATCATCTTTCTTGGCTTTTTCTATAAATTTGACGGTATGTTCCAAAATATGATCGTCAATGGTTTCCATATTGTATTTGATGTCTTTGGTTGGGTGCGGAGGCAAAGGGCCCTCATCAACAATTTTTTGTTTTCCGACCTTACCCCAACGCGGCATTACTGTTGGATCATCCGTATCTGTCGCCCATGTATGTAATATATTTCGGGGCCCATACTTTTCTCTTTCTTCTTTTGTCATAGTTCCAACAAATGGATCCTGCATGGCATCCAGATGATACAGATAACCAAAAAATTCATCAAAACCATGAACAGTTGGCAGGTACTTATTCAAATCACCCAGATGATTTTTACCGAATTGCCCGGTAGCGTATCCCAACTCTTTCAATGCAGTAGCAATTGTTGGTGCCGCAGCCGGCATACCAACATCGGCGCCTGCCTGACCAACAGTGGTCAAACCAGTTCGAATTGGCAATTCACCAGTGATAAAGTTTGCCCTGCCTGCAGTACAACTGGCTTCGGCATAATAATCGGTAAAAATTGCACCTTCATTTGCAAGTTTGTCAATATTAGGCGTTGTTTGATACATCATACCCCTATTGTAAGCTCCGATATTCCAAATTCCAATATCATCACCCATAATAACAATGATATTGGGTTTTTCCTGTGGAAAGGCAGTCAAGCAACTTAAAAAAGCTGCGAAAGTTAACAATGCTGTGTAAAGTTTTTTCATGATAACAAATTTTAATTGATAATAGATAAGTAAAGATAATTACATTTTTTATAAAGTATTTTTATTGAGGAAAAATCACTTTCCAATCGTCTTTCATGCTCACAACATGCCAGGCACTGCTATCGGCTTCCTGCACCAACGAGTTTGAAAAAGTACCGAAATGTGAGTCGGGTCCGTAAGCCCATTCCCTTTCCGCATCATCATGGTGAACCAGCCCCTGGAATGTTTTCCCTGAATTGCTCTGTGCCCATTGCAGCATTTGCCTGTCGCCATCTGAATTGCCGAAAGCCAAAATGGGTTTTTTGCCAATGTGCTCGTTGATGCCTACAGGCTTACCTGTTTTGTCATCAATAAAATTGATTTCGGCTTGCCTCATCAAAACAGGCTTTCCATCGTTATATTCATACTTAACCTTGATGCTGCTTCCCACTACCTGTTCGGCAGGAACACCGTAAACCCTGTCGGTCCATGGGCGCATAAACTCGATGCCGCCACCTGATACGATATAGACTTTGAAATCATTTGCCCTCAGGAAGTCCATCAATTCAAGCATGGGTTTAAAAATCATCTGTGTGAACAACTTGTCCTTAAACCTGGGGTCAGGATGTTTTGCTGTTGCAACCCAGTCATTGACAATTTGTTCAAAATCATCCGTTGACATGCCGGCGTGTGTAGCAGCAACAATTTCGAGCAAACCTTTTTCACCTGAAGCCATCAGGGTTTTTTTATCGTTTTCAAGAACGGCTTTAAACGGCTGTGTTGTTTTCCACTCAGGATGTTCAGGCGCCAATACTTTAACCCGTTCGAGGGCAAAAATCAACTGGAAATACATGGGCTGTTCAGACCAGAGGGTCCCATCGTTGTCAAAAGTGGCAATCCTATCCGCTGGTTTTACGTAGTCAGGGCTATTTTTATCTGTAACAGTATTTACAAACGAAATAATAGCTTCCTTGGTTTTACCATCATTCCATGATGGCAAGGGGTCAACAAATACAACTTCGCTTTCTATCTGAATTTCTTTAGGTTGCTCCTGGCATGCTGCCAAAAAAAGAAACGAAATAAAAGCCAATCCGCTTAATTTTCTCATTTTCATATTTTCAATATTTAAAAAAAAATGGCGGCTGAAAATGAATTCAGCCGCCATTAAAATTTACAAATTAATTACCTGTTGGCATGGTTATGTTGAAACCATCCTCTTTCAGTTGTTCCTGAATATGCTTGAAATTCTGGTATTTGGTAATTGTAATCGGCCCTGAGTAAGATTCACTTTGCAATTTGCGGGGTGGATACTCAATATATGTTTTCATTAAATTTGTTATTGCCGATCCAAATGTTACCATTGTCCAGGTACGTTCTGTCCAGTTGGTCATGAAAATATCATAGCGTTCCTGTGGGTCCTGATACAAATCAAAAATTTGAGGAACCGTTGCTACATACATTTCCGGGCCTTTCCAACCCCTGTTTGCATCCACAGCCAATCCGCCAGTTTGGGCACCATCATCACCCCTCAGGTTGAAGACAGCTTTCATATGGCCAACCCTGGCAGCACCGGGAGTCAGTTCATTTTCTGTAAAATAGAACCATTCGTTCCGCGGGCATGGGCCTGTCCCTAACAATACAGGTGTCATGTCGTAGCTATCAAAAATAATGGGTGCGCCATCACGGTCTTTGGTTGGCAATTCAACACCTGCAATTGATGCAAATGTTGCCATCAGGTCAGTTCCACCTATGATGTCATGATTCTTCACGCCTGCAGGAATTTTTCCCGGCCAGATTGCCATTGACGGGACCCTGCTTCCGCCTTCGCGGTCAGTACCTTTTGTGCCACGGAATTGGGTGTAACCTGCATCAGGATATACATCCTGCCATGCTCCATTGTCAACAGTATATACAATGAGTGTATTTTCATAAAGGCCAAGTTCTTTCAATTTGGCAATAACATTTCCAACACGCGCATCCAATTCAACTACTGCATCAGCATATTTTGATTTGCTTAAAGATTTATGCTCAAACTCAGGAGCCGGCATATTGGGCTGGTGGTTCTTCATAAAATTCACATTGATGAAAAATGGAGCATCTGATTTGGCAGCATCTTCCAAAAATTCAATAGCCGCAGCTTCTACATACGCATCCAGATAAGGAATGCCCACAACGCCTTTTTCAGGGGTATTGACATATTGTCCGTTCACAGCAAAGTCTTGCGTTGCAGTTCCTCCTGCTTTACCAGATAAAGCGCCTTTGGTTACCTTTTGAAACATTTCACGGGTTGCATCAGGCATATCAGGGAACCATAAAGGGTCAGTATAAGTATAGGCATTGAGGTGGTAGAGGAAACAATATTTCATTTCATCATAACCCTGTGCAATTGGCAAAGCATAATCAGATTCCCCCAAATGCCATTTTCCTGTAAAATACGTTTTGTAACCGGCTTGTTTCAACACTGAAGCCAGAGTCCATTCGGCAGCAGGTAATCCACCGCCCTGTCCCTGGAAAGCAACGGTAGTCATACCACTGCGGTTTGGGAAACGGCCTGTTTGAATAGCTGCACGGCCGGGAGTACAACTTGGCTGCCCGTAAAATGAAAAGAAAGTCATTCCGTCTTCAGCCAACTTATCAAAATTAGGAGTGGGCATTCCACGGCCAACACCACCACCGTAAGGGCCTAAGTCGCCAATGCCTGTATCGTCAGAAACGATCAGCAAAATGTTAGTTTTTTTGGTTTGTTTCGGCTTGGCTTGCGCATTGCCAACAACTGGAAACGCCATGGCAACAACAAGCAAGCTGATAAATAACCAGTTTGAAGTTTGTTTTAATTGTTTCATAAATGTAAATATTGATTAATGAATAAAAATTTTGGTTTGATTAAATACTCAGATTTCTATAGCTCAAAATGTTTTTGGTTTTTTAGTTCATCCGGCAAGGAATCCTAAAGGCATCAATCTTATACAAAGTTAAATAATTTATTTTATATAGAACGTGTATAAATAGCGTTTGCGGAGCATAATGATTTCCAAAGCATAAAGGCTTGAAATCATGTGATTTTCGCTATAAATAAACATGTCCTGAATTATCATTCTGGAAAAAATTAATTTTGTAAACTACTTAAACGATCCGAAATGATATACTCTATCTCTGAATTGGCCTGTTATTTCGGTGGTTTATTGGGCTTAATTGTTTCAGTTATCATCCTTGTTTTGATGAAAGGCAAGCCCCTGATAAAACGTAGCCTGGCACTTTTCATGATAATTGCTTCTGTATGTGCTATACTCGGTGCACTGACTTTTTCAGGCAAAATTGTTCATTATCCAAACCTATTTCGCATCGACAGCCCGCTGCATTACCTTTTTCCCTCAGTAGTGTTGTTTTATGTATATGCTACTTTCAAACCAGGCTTCAAATTTAAAAAGGTTTACCTGCTCAACCTGCTGCCTTTTTTGTTTAACCTCATTCAGTTACTCCCTTTTTATTTTAGCAGTGCCGCTGAAAAAATTGAAACATACCAGGCTTATGCTGCCCGGGGAGGTGTAATGATGCCGGTTCATTACACTTTAAAAACGCTTTTTATCTTCGTTTATTTCGCTTTGCAATTGCAAGTTTTCTATAAGTATAAACAAAAGAAAGCCTCACTTTCTGCTTACCAATCATCATTGAATAAATGGTTTTTTGTTTTATTTTCAGGCCAGGCAGTACTGTTGGGCGGCCTTTTCATCGAGATCTTTTCTGGTTTCAGTTTGTTTGCTGATCCCTACCGTTTTTCTATGCTCATGACAGCTTATTTTATATATCAACTCTCCATTGCCCTGCTGTTCCTGCCGCGCTTGCTTTATGGAAACCTTAGTGAGACAGCAGAGGAAATAAAAAAGTATCCAAATTCGAGGCTGATTGATGAGGAAAAGACAAACATTTTAGCCAGGCTGGAATCGTATATGAACCACAACGTAAAGCCCTATTTAAACCCAAAACTTTCTCTGGAAGAAGTAAGCCGTGAACTGAATGTGCAGCCTAACCAATTGTCGCAGGTTATCAATGAAAAAACGGGCAGCAATTTTAACCAGTTCATTAATAAATTCAGGGTTGAAGAATCAAAAATAATTCTGGCTTCGCCTGATTATAATAAACTGACAATAGAGGCTATTGCACAAACTGCCGGTTTTAAATCAAAATCAACTTTTTATGGGGCTTTCAAAACCCATACGGGCATGACGCCAAAGCAGTTTGCCGAAAATTCAGGCAAGAATTAAACGATAAACCCTTAATTAAAAGTTTCCAGTTAGCTGTGAAAAGAAATCAAGGATTCTGGCATGCGAAATATTCACGCGCCAGAGATGGATTTCAATCTTTTATTTATTATCAGAAGCAGCAGCCTGGCCATCTTGCAACTTTTTGATGTCTGCCTCAGAAAGTTTTGGGCGGTCAACTTTAATGGTCAGTTTATCAAGTTTTGCAGTTAATGTAAACGGTGGTTTGTAATCTGCATCATTTACACCGGTTTCAGTATCAGATCCAATATCCATGGCTTCATCCCATTGGAGAATAATAGGCACTGTATGCTCCATTTTGGTTGTCTGCACTTTCTTTCCGTCAACAATAAGCGTTCCTGTCCCCGATTTGCCAAGCCCGCTCATATTATTGTAAGCAAGTGTGCCTAAGCCTAAACCATCATAGGTAAAGTCGAATTCAAGGGTATGTTTTCCGGGAGAAAGTACTTCGGGCCCTTCCCATTTGATTCGTTCCAGGTCCATGAGGTTCCAGAGGAATACAGGTTTCCCTTTTAGAAGATAAAAACCGTACCCGCAGAATCTTCCACCTGACGTAAGTATCATGCCTTCAGCGCCGCTTTCGGGAACAGTTATTTCTGCTGTGATTGTATAAGAACTGTTGAGCAACATCGGCGAATCACCTTGCGGTAAACCTGTCATAGGATAAGTATAAACAAATTCCGAGCGTCCGGCTGTGATGTTTGGCCGTGGGGCAACAACACGTGGCCCGAAAGAAGCACCCAACGGGAAAACCTGGTATTGTTTGCACGCCTCAATGAACCCTTTTTTCAGCTCTTCTACTTTTTCAGGGTTTTCTTTTGCAATATCATTTGATTGGCTGAAGTCCGTATTCAAATTATACAATTCGAGTACCTGGTTATTTAGAGGGTCTTCATTCACTTTTCCAAATGCATCCCAGGGAGTGCGGTTTACTTTTGTGCTCAATAACCAGCCTTCATCATAATAAGCCCACTGGCCCATCATTTCAAAGTACTGTGTTTTGTGACGTGAAGGTTCTTTGGCGTTAGCAGCATCAAAAGTGTATGCAAAGCTGGTTCCTTCTATCGGAGCCTGTTTGATACCATCAACATATTCGGGAGCAGGAATTCCTGAGATTTCAAGTAGCGTAGGTACTATATCAATTACATGCATAAACTGGCCGCGGTGCCCACCTTTTTCTTTAATTCCATCAGGCCACATAATAGCCATGCTCTGCCTGATACCGCCCAGTTTGGAAGCATTTTGCTTGAACCAGGTAAATGGCGAATCAAAAGCCCATGACCATCCGGCTGCCATGTGGTTGTATGTATATTGTGTTCCCCATACATCATACCATTTCATTTGGGTTTCTACCGGCATCATATTAATGCCATTAAAAAAGGCAACCTCGTTTGGTGTACCCAAAGGACCGCCTTCAGCGCTGGTACCGTTGTCGCCATTAATATAAATAACAATGGTATTATCGAGCCTGCCCAAATCCTCAAAAGCGTCAATTACACGTCCCATTTCGTAATCATTGTAAGCAGCATAGGCTGCAAAAACTTCAACTTGTTTGATGAAAAGTTTCTTTTCTTCGGGTGTACACTCATCCCAGGGTTTGATAACTTCACTTGGCC
>DATCTB010000359.1:0-5516 GCA_036568185.1 Bacteroidales bacterium
CAATGGCAGAAGGAAAAATGTTGATTAAATATACTTCGGGCATTGCCATTCTTACACTTCCCTTTTTTCTTCTTGCCCACTTTTTGGCTCCATTGTTTGGCTTCCCGGCCGATGGACTTTCGATGCCTTACCAGCTTTCAATGACTGTTGGCGGATTGATATATACTTTTATTGGACTTTTTTATTTTAAAAAAATCCTGGAACATTTTTTTGAGAAAAACATTGCCCTGCTGGTTTTGCTTCTTGTTTTTTTTGGAACCAATTATTTGCAGATTGTAGCCTTCGATGGCACTTTGCTCGCCCACAATTTCCTGTTCACTTTTTACGCTATTCTGATTTATTATACCATAAAATGGGAAGAAAACCAATCTGCCTTTTCAGCAAAAATGATAGCCCTGTCTTTTGGCTTTATTTCGCTTATGCGGCCAACTGAAGCTGTAAGTATTTTAATTCCTTTGCTGTACAATGTGTACGATTGGAAAAGTTTGAAAGCCAAAATTCAGCTGGTACGAAAAAATATCCAGCAGCTTAAAATGGTAATTTTCATTGTTTTTATTATCTGGCTGCCTCAGATTTTATATTGGAAAATGGTAAGCGGCCATTATTTCTTTTATTCCTACCAAAATGCCGGCGAAGGCCTCGATTTCCTTTCACCACACACGATGAATTTTCTGTTCAGTTTCCGCAAAGGATGGCTGGTTTACACGCCTTTAATGGTTTTTTCAATTATTGGTTTTGTTTTTCTTTTCAAAAAAAACCGCCCTTTGTTTTACGCCTTATTTATTTTCACGGTAGTGAATATTTATGTTATTTCAAGCTGGACATGCTGGTGGTATGCTGGTGGTAGTTTCAGCGCCAGGGCAATCATTCCAGCTTATACTGTTCTTGCATTCCCGTTAGGTTATTTTTTAATTTGGGTAAAACAAAAAGGGAAAGTTTTTACATCAATTATTTCAGTAATTATCCTGTTGCTGGTAGTGCTGAATTTGTTTCAAACCTGGCAATTTGAAAACGGAATTTTCAGCAAAGAAAGGATGACCAGGGAATATTATGCAGCTATTTTTGGAAAAACATCAGTTCCGCCCGAAGCTGAAAAGTTGTTGCTTGTGAACAGAATAGAAAAAGGTGCCGGAGTTTTCAGCAATATTGCCGATTACACTATGAAAAGTTTGTATTCATCTTCAGGACAAATATTGAATTCAACAAATTACCAGTTGGTGAAAAAGGAAAACGTGTACACTACAAGCGTGGACTATCGGTTTAAGCAGCAACTGGGAAGCAGGCGGGAGGCAGTGTATGTGAAAGCACGGATAAAAAGTGAAACGGCTAAAGAAGGCCAGTTGTTTTACCTTGTTTTGACAATGCACCATGGCGAAGAAGCATACAACTACCGTGTTGAAAAGATTTATTTGCCAAAAGGCGAATGGGTGGATGTTTCGTTTGAGTATGAACAGCCTGAAACTAAAAGCGATGAAGATGTGCTTAAAATTTACTGGTGGAACAAAGATGGAATTGACGAGGTGGAGGTTGCTGATTTTGTGGTGGAAGTTGGAGAAAAATTTGTTCTCGATGAAAAATATGTTTTTACTGAAAGCATTGAATACAGCTTTGATGAATTGACTTCGAAAGACCATGCCTGGATTAGAATTAAAGCCAAAGTAAAAAGTGATTGGGTGAACGAAAACCAGCTTTTGTACCTGGTTGCCAGTTTCCACCACAAAGGTGTGCCTTATGCTTACAAGGCTCATGAAATTCAATTGCCCAAAGGCGAATGGATTGATGTGCAATTAGACTACCTGACACCCGAAGTACGCAAAAAAGAAGATTTGCTGAAAGTTTATTTTTGGAACAAAGACGGAATAAAAAATGTTGAAGTAACTGACTTTGTGGTTGAAGCCTACGAAAAGAAGGAATAACTGGCATAATTATTGGAAAGCCTGCCTGCCTTTACGTTGAATTTAGAATCAAAATGAAAAATTGTTTCGTTTGGTGTATTTTTGCTAAAAACAAAAATCAAGTTCCCGGTAGGCAATAAATCATATAATTTTCAGTTAATTAAGAATTAAATTTCCATTTTTTATGTTCAAAAAATATCTGACAACAGCATTTATTACTTTATCATTATTTCTATCAGTTTTTAACACAAATGCGCAGAATATTGCCATTGGCGAGTGGCGCACACAGTTGCCATACAACCAGGTTATTGACGTTGCTGTAGCCGGCGATATTATTTTTGCAGCTACCTCCTACAGCATGTTTACCTACAACACCGGCGACAGCCGCATCGAGCTGATTGACAAAGTTAAAGGGCTGAGCGATGTGGGAATAAACAAGATTGATTACAACAAATCGTTAGGTGCCCTGTTGGTGGTTTATTCCAATGGAAACATGGATATTATCAGGCACGATGGATCAATCATCAATATTTCGGACATAAAAGATAAAGATATTCTGGGAAATAAATCCATTAACAACATCATGTTCAAAGGCGATTATGCCTACTTATCTTGTGGTTTTGGAATTGTTGTGCTCGACATGGCTAAAGAAGAAATTTATGATACTTACTATATCGGCCCCAGTGGCGATGCCATCAATGTGCTCGATATGACTTACAACGATACTTCATTTTTTGCCGCTACTGAGAGTGGAATTTATTACGCCGATATTAATTCAAATTTCCTGGCCGATTTCAACCAATGGCATAAAGACAAGCGGATGATTTATCCCAATCTTACCTATAGCCTGGTTGAAAGTTTTGCTGGAAAAATATATACAAATTACTACAAAGGAGGATTTGAAGGCGATACCATGTTTGTTTTCAATGGACAAAATTGGGAATATTTCAGAAGAGACCATAATGCTCGCCACCATGAATTCCTGGTAAGAGACGATAAGATGTATTGCGTTAGCCGGTATTCGGTTGAAATTTATAATCCTTCAGGAATAGAAGAAAAACTTATCTGGCAGATTGCAGGCTCAGGTTACGAGCCATTGGCAATCGACAAAGGTTCATCCAGTGTATTATGGATTGGCGATGTGAATAAAGGCTTAATTAAAAATTGGGATACCTATTCAGGTGAGTTCTACAAACCTAACGGGCCAGGCACTAAAAATGTGTTCGCCCTGGATGCAGAGGGCGAAAATGTGTGGGTAGCACCCGGTGGAAGGCAAAGTGATTGGGGCAAATCGTACAATATTGATGGTGTTTTTTCTTTCATTGACGAAAGATGGAATACAATGAACCGCTCAAATACACCGGCATTTGACACTATTTCCGACATGGTTGCCATTAAAGTTGACCCGGCTAATCCTGCAATTGCTTATGTAGGTTCTTTTGAGGAAGGTGTTTTGAAGTTTGAAAATAATGAATTGGTAAAAATCTATTCTGAAAATAACAGCAGCCTGCGTCCGTGGGTTGCAGCCTCATACCTGGTGAATGTAAGCGGGCTTGATTTTGACGACCAGCACAACCTTTGGGTTGCCAATACTGGCGCACCCGATATCCTTTCGGTAATGAAAAATGATGGAAGCTGGCGTTCGTTCAACCTAGGCGGTTCGCTCAGCGGTACCGATGTTGGCAATTTGATGGTTGACAACAACAACCAAAAATGGATAATTAAAAGAACTGATGGCTTGGTAATTGTTTACAACGACAACAATACTATTGACATTTCAACTGATGATAAAGTGAAAATTCTCAGTTCAGCCTCGGGCAATGGAGCCATTCCCGGAAGCAAAGTTTATTCGATGGCTACTGATCAAGATGGCGAAGTATGGATTGGCTCCGACCAGGGTGTATGTGTGTTTCGTTCGCCAAGCCGGATTTTTGAACAAGGTGCGAATTTTGATGCACAGCAAATTCTGGTACCCCGAAATGATGGCTCAGGACTGGCAGACATCCTGCTCGAAACGGAAGTTGTAACCGCCATCACCGTTGACGGAGCAAACAGGAAGTGGATCGGCACGCAAAGAGCCGGTGTGTTTTTGCTTTCTGCCGATGGGCTGGAGCAGATTTATAATTTTACTTTTTCCAATAGCCCCTTGCTTTCCAATAGTATTACAGGAATTACTATCGACAGCGATGGCGAAGTTTTTATTGGCACCGACAACGGAATTATCTCATTCAGGGGAACGGCAACTCCGGAAACCCCCGATTCCCAGGTTTATGCTTTCCCTAACCCCGTAAGAGAAAATTATACCGGGGTAATTGCCATTAAAGGTTTGGTGAACGGGGCCTCTGTAAAAATTACGGATTCTTACGGCAACCTGGTTTATGAAACCATTGCTGAAGGTGGACAGGCTATTTGGGATGGAAAAAATTTCAGTGGCAGGCAATCAGCCACAGGAGTTTACCTCGTGTTCATGGGCACCAGCGACGGAAACGAAAAAGTAATGACCAAGATTTTGGTTGTCAGGTAATATCAGGCAAATCTGATTTTGCAATTTGAAAACTTACAATGCTTCACAAAACTAAAGGCATCGTATTTCAACACCTTCAATATTCCGAAACGAGTATAATAGTTAAGATTTTTACCGAGGATTTTGGGCTGCAATCCTACATTGTAAAAGGAATAAGAAGCAAACATTCCAAAACCAAACTTGCCCTGTTTCAGCCATTAAACCTGCTCGATTTAATTGTTTACCACAGGGAAAACAAATCAATAAATTTCCTTCGGGAAGTAAAAGTTGCTTTTCCTTACCACAGTATTCCGGTGGATATGTTCAAGCGCTCTATCCTGCTTTTTTTGGATGAACTTTTAGTAAAAGCAGTAAAGGAAGAATCTGCCAACAAAGCCCTATTCGACTGGCTCTATCACTCATTAACATGGCTCGACCTCAGCGAAAAAAACCTGCTTAATTTTCACCTGATTTTTACGCTTCAACTTACCCGAATGCTTGGTTTCTATCCAAAAGAAACCATTGATAATGATTGGACAATTTTTGATTTAAGGGAAGGAAATTTTTCCAAAAAAACACCTGATCACCCCGAATATATTTCCGGCAGCCTGGCCAGTAAACTTGCAAACTTGCTTGAAACTACACTGGAAACCCCTGACAATATTCAAATTACAACCGCCGAAAGAAGGCAATTGCTCGATGCCCTGCTCACCTATTACCGCCTGCACATTCCTTCTTTTGGCGATATGAAATCGGTGAAGGTTTTGAAGGAGATTCTGGAGTAATTTGAAAATGTGACGATTTGAAAATGGATTAAATGCGTAATTGCCCAATTGCTATATTGTTTGTCATGCCGAGCGCAGGGAGACATCACTTTCATAGTACTTTTACTTTTGCTATCCCGCCCAGATTATTGTAACCTTCAAGCATTTGACAGGTGAATTTTAATATTCCGCTCCTACGGAGCTTATCGTTGGCTTTTTTTGATTTTCTACCTATATTTCGCCTCTCCGAGGCTTTCGTTTAAAACAACAGGGTTCAGGTTAACGGGTAGGATAGTTAAAAATCTTAATTAGCACCAGAGGTGCAAAATATGGGTAGATAGAATTAAGATAATT